>NZ_AFWY03000014.1:0-137901 GCF_000231075.2 Amycolatopsis sp. ATCC 39116
GCCGCGCCTGCCGCTGCGGGCCGCCGTTCTCGGCAGCAGCCAGCTCGCCGTGCGCACCGCCGCTCCCGGCGGCGCGGTCCGCCGCCGTGCGCACCGCCCTGCCGCCGCCACCCGCTACGCCGTCCCGATCGCCCCGCCGCCGTGCGCACCGCCCTGCCGCCGCAGCCCGCTACGCCGTCCCCATCACCCCGCCGCCGTGCGCACCACCCCGGGGAGCATTCCCTCACCCCCCACGCAGGGGCCGGGCACGTCACCCGCCGGTTGCACTTCGAGGGTGATTCCTCCTCTCCGTGGTGCGGCGCGCGCCACCGAGGAGGATGGTGGAACCCATGGCGGAGCCGAACGTGACGGGATGGGCCGCGGCCGGCGGCGTCCTCATCCTGGCGATCATCGCGTCCGCCGCCCTCGGTGACGCGTGGTACTTCCTCGCCGGTGTGATGGCGGGCCTCGGCCTGCTGGCCGGCATGCGGTCGAGCACGCCCTCGAACTGAGGCGGCATCACCCGAGCGTCGCCCGGAGGCGGTTGAGCGCTCGGTGCTGCACCACGCGCACCTGGTTCACCGACAAGCCCAGCGCCGCCGCGGTCTCCTCCGCCGTCAGACCCGCCGCCACGCGCAGCAGCACGATCTCCCGCTCCACGCCGGGCAGCACCAGCACCGGTGAATCGGCCTCGGGGGAGCGTGCCCCGGCCACTGTCTGCGCCGTCAGTTCGTACACGAGCGCGGGGAAGGAGCCCGTCCAGCCGGGCAGCGCGTGCAGGATCGCGAGGCACGCTTCCTGCGCCACCTCGTCCGCGCCCCGGCTCAGTCGCGCCCGGCAGTACCGCACCACGACGGGCGTCACCGCGGCGACCAGTTCCCCGATCGCCCCCGTCTCGCCACCGGCGGCGGCCGCCACCAGGTCCGCGCCGGGAAGCCGCGCGCTCATCACGTCCTGCGCCGCCATCGCGCTCCCCCTCCTCGACAACTCCCACGCGCGAACCGCCCGCCTGGTTGCCTCCGCCGCTAAGGTGATCATCATGCGGCTCGCAGTGGCGGTCATCGCGGCGGTTCTGGCCCTCGGCGCGGCTCCGGCTGCCGCGGCGCCCCGGCCGCTCACCGTCGCCAGCTACAACATCCACGCGGGCGCCGGGCAGGACGGCGTCTTCGACCTCGCCCGCACCGCCGCCGCGATCCGCGACCTGCACGCGGACGTCGTGGGGCTGCAGGAGGTCGACGTCCACTGGGACGCGCGCAGCGAGTACCGCGACGAGGCCACCGAACTCGCACGCGCTCTGAAGATGCACGTGTTCTTCGCGCCGATCTACGACCTCGACCCGCCCGCCCCCGGTGCGCCGCGCCGCCAGTACGGCGTCGCCGTGCTGAGCCGCTTCCCGATCGTCGCCGCGCGGAACCTCGAGATCACCCGGTTGTCGACGCTCACCCCGGACGCCGCCCCAGCCCCCGCGCCGGGTTTCGCGGAGGTCACCGTCGCCGCGCACGGCGGGCCGGTCCGCGTCTACGCCACCCACCTGGACTACCGCGCCGATCCGTCGGTGCGGCAGGCGCAGGTCGCCGACATGCTCGCGGTCCTCGACCGGCTGCCCGGCCCGGAGATCCTCACCGGCGACTTCAACGCCGAACCCGCCGCACCCGAACTCGCTCCACTGTGGACCGGCCTGGCCGACGCCGACCCGCGCGCGGGGACCTACCCGGCCGCGGAACCGGTGAAGCGCATCGACTTCGTGACCGCGTCCCCGCACTTCGGGATCCGTTCCGCGCGGGCGGTCGCGACGACGGCGTCCGACCACCGGCCGGTGGTCGCCGAGCTGGACCGGATGCGGCCGGTCTCGTCGTAGCGCGCAGCGGTCACGGGGAGTTCACCCGCGGGCAACCCGAGTGCTGCCCGCGTCTCATCCGCGGAAGCGACGGTGCCTGGGTGTCCCCGGAAAGCTAGGAGTTCCCGATGGCCGAGTTCTTCGCCGCCGTGATCGCCAAGATCGGCGTCAGCCTGCTCGAGTCCCTCATCGCGCGGATCGCGCAGGCGCTGTTCACGGACTCGTTCGCGCCCGCCAACGCCTGATCACGCGTGCAGGAGGTGCGGCAGGACGGCGGGGTCGTCCAGCGCTGTCACGTAGAGTGCCGACCGGCCGGAAACCGGCCAGCGCAATGGTGTGCGGCCGGGCCACGCGCTGTTCGTCACCACGACCACCGACAGTCCGGCTGCCTGTGCCGCCGGCCATGGCCTCAGATCACGGGCCGGTGGTGGCCGAGCTGGAACGGGTTCGTTCGCGCCCGCCAACGCCTGATCACGCGTGCAGGAGGTGTGGCAGGACGGCGGGGTCGTTCAGCGCTGTCACGTAGAGCGCCGACCGGCCCGAAAGCGGCCAGCGCAACGGTGTTCGGCCGGGCCAGGCGCTGTTCGTCACCACGACCACTGACAGTCCGGCCGCCTGCGCTGCCGTCGCGCCTGCTGCTGAGTCTTCCAGCGCGACCGAGCTCCGCGGGTCGGCCCCGAGTCTTCGGCAGGCGGCCCGGTAGACGTCCGGCGCCGGTTTGGGCGCCGCCACCTCGTCGGCGCTGACGACCGCCCGGAACGCCGGCCGCAGACCGGCCCCGCTCAGCACCTCCGACAGCACCCCGGCCGGCGCGTTCGACGCCACCGCCAGCGGAACCCGCCCGGCCAGCGTGGAAACGAGTTCCAGCGCCCCCGGCAGTGCGGCGGGCGGTCGGAGCTCCACCGCTGTCCGCAGCGCCTCGTCCAGCATCTTCGCGACCCGGCCGGTCTCCCCGGACTGGCCGGCCCACAGGGCGATCCGCGCGGCCGCCGCCCCCACCGACGCCCCGGCCAGCGTCGCGAACTGCCGGTCGCTCAGCTCCAGCTCCAGGGCCTGCGCCCCGGTCCGGAACGCGGTGTACCAGGCCGCCGCCGTGTCCAGCAGCAGGCCGTCGCAGTCGAAGACCACGGCACGGCGGATCGCGGACATGGGCACCTGACCCTTCCCGTGGTCGGAACATCTTTCCGAAGTGTAGGGCGAAACCGAACTGTTTTCCAGAGTTCATCCGGAAGAGGTCCCATCCGGAGGTTTGAGCGCCTATCCTTCACCTGTTGAATCCCTGCTTCCGCACAATGAAACGGACAGCGATCATGACGGAAACCTCCGCAGCCCCACCCGACGAGCGCACCGTCCGCCGTGCCGTGGCCGGCGCGGCCATGGGCAACGCCGTGGAATGGTTCGACTACGGCATCTACGCCTACCTCGCGACGAGCATCGGCCTGAACTTCTTCCCGGACGCCGACGAGACCGCCCGGTTGCTGCTGGTCTTCGCCGGGATCGCGATCCCGTTCGTGCTGCGGCCGTTCGGCGGCATCATCCTGGGCCCGCTGGGCGACCGGTTCGGCCGTCGTCGCGTGCTGTCGTTCACGATCATCATGATGTCGGCCGCGACGTTCGTCATCGGGCTCATCCCGAACTACCAGACGATCGGGGTGGCGGCGCCGATCCTGCTGCTGCTGGCCAGGCTGGCGCAGGGCTTCTCGACTGGCGGCGAATACGGTGGGGCGGCGACGTTCATCGCCGAGTACGCGCCGGACAAGCGGCGCGGGTTCTACGGTTCGTTCCTGGAGTTCGGCACGCTGATCGGCAACGTCGCGGGCGCCCTGCTCGCCACGGCTGTCCAGTTGGGACTGTCGGAGGCGGCGCTGAACAGCTGGGGCTGGCGCATCCCGTTCCTCGTGGCGGGTCCGTTGGGGCTGGTCGGCTGGTACCTGCGCACGAAGTTGGCCGACACGCCCGCGTTCGAGAAGGCGGAACGGGCCGGCGCCACGTCGCGGGTACCGTTGAAGGAGACGTTCACCAAGATGTGGCCGCAGCTGCTCAACCTGATCGGGTTCGTGATCCTGCTCAACGTGGCGATGTACACGCTGATCGCCTACATGCCGACGTATTTGACGGAGGTGCTCGAACTCGGCGACACGGCGTCGCTGCTGATCCCGCTCGGGCTCATGATCGGGATGCTGTTCGTCATCAACGCGGTGGGAGCGTTGTCGGACCGGGTGGGCCGCAAGCCGCTGTTGCTGACGGCCGCGATCGGTTTCCTGGTGGTGAGCTGGCCGGCGATCGCCCTGCTGGAGAGCCGTTCGGTGCTCGGTGCGGTGGCGGGCATGGCGATGCTTTCGGTGCTGCTGGTGCTGATGCTCGGCACGATCGGCTCGGCGCTGCCCGCGATGTTCCCCACCCGCAACCGGTACAGCGGCTTCGCCATCGGCTATTCGACCTCCACCGCGGCGTTCGGCAGCACGGCGCCACTGGTGATCACCGCGCTGATCGACGGCACCGGCAACACGGCGATCCCGGCGTTCTACCTGATGGCCGCCGCCGCGATCGCCATCGTGCCCATCATGCTGATGCCGGAGACCGCCGGAGTACCCATCAACCACCCGACGCGCATCCCCGGCAGGACGCCGGTCGCCAACGCAGAGGAAGAGGCACTAGCCCCCTCCTGACCAAAAAGCAGGGCCGGGCCGACGCGAAAGCGAGGCCCGGCCCTGTCTTCTTTTTCCAGCAACCGTCGCCCGGCAACGAAAAGCAGGCGACTACCCCAACCAGACCTCCCCCGCCCCCGATCCACAGCCGATCTTTAGTCGCCGACCAGCGGGGTCAAGGCACGCTTTCCCGCCTTGACGCCGTTGCTCGGCGACTGAAACACAATCAGCCATCGGGGGCGGGGGTGGTCGGAAGGTGACCGTTCGAGCGCCGTGAGGCGCATTTTCCGCGCGTCAGCGCGGGTTTTAAAGATCAAAAGAGTCCTCGCCGGACGGGCAGGCTCCGGGATGACCAGGGGGTGGGTGCCTCGTCCCACCTTCTCGAGGTGGTCGCTGGGTGGTCATCCCGTCGCCTTCCGGTTTGTGCATATCACCTTGAGCCAGGGCCGCAAGGTTGGCATGTTCGGCCGCCGGAAAGCACGCAGGTTGCGGCCCTGGCTCAAGGTGATCGTCACGTGTCAGGCGACGGGATGACCACCCAGCTACTTTGGGTTCAAAGATCAAGTGCATGCTCTTTGCGCTCCCTGGCAAAGATCGCCCCCGATGGTTCGGCTTCTTCCGGCGTTACCTTGGCGGGTACGTCGCGGCGAGGTCGGTGTCGCGGCGTTGTCATCGAACCGTGAGGGAGCGGCCCATGCACGCGCCTGTTTCCGCGGCGACGGAGCCCTTCGCGTTCGGCACCAAGGCCGAAACGCTCGCCAGGCTCGCGCCGTTGGTCCGGTCGGCCGTTGTGCTGCCGATGGAGGCCTTCACCGTCGACCGGTGGCGGGCTGATCCGCTGGGCGTGCTGGACCGGGTGCGCGGGCACAGCTGGTCGAGTGCGCCGCTGATCGTGCGCAGCAGCAGCCGGGACGAGGACCAGGCCGGCTTTTCCAACGCGGGGCGCTACCTGTCACTGTCCGATGTGCACGGTTGGCAGGAGCTGAGGCGCGCGATCGACATCGTGGTCCGGTCCTTCGACGACCACCCGGACAACCAGGTGCTGGTCCAGCCGCAGCTGCGCGATCCGGTGGCGAGCGGCGTCGTCTCCTCGTGCGAGCCCAGCGGTGGCGCGCCCTACCGCGTGGTGAACTGGACCGAGAGCGCCGACACCGCCGAGGTCACCTCCGGCCGGGCCGGGGTGCGCACCTGGTACTTCCTGCCCGGCCCCGACCCGCTGCCCCCGACGCCGCTGCTCGCCGGGCTGCCCGCGTTGATCGCCGAGCTCGAACAGCTCAGCGGGGACGAGCCGTTCGAGTTCGAGTTCGGCGTCGCCGGGGACGGGCGGCTCGTGTTGTTCCAGGTCCGGCCACTGGCGACCGCCCGGCTGCCGCTGTCCCGGCGACGGCACCGGGCCGCCGTCGCCGCATGCCAGGCCCAGGTCGCGACCCTGCAGAGCGCCGGCCCGCCCGCGCTGAGCCGCGACACCGTCCTCGGCGTCATGCCCGACTGGAACCCCGCCGAGATGATCGGCGTCCGGCCCCGCCCGCTCGCGCTGTCGCTCTACCGCCGCCTCATCACCGACCGCATCTGGGCCGACTCCCGGTTCCGCTACGGCTACCGCGACCTGCGCGGCACCCCGCTGCTGGTCGACCTCGGCGGGCTCGCCTACATCGACACCCGCGCCAGCTTCAGCTCACTCGTGCCCGCCGCGCTCGACGACCGCACCGCCACCCGGCTGGTCCGCCACTACCTGACGCGGCTGCGGGCGAACCCGCGGCTGCACGACAAGGTCGAGTTCGAGATCGCCCTGTCGTCGTTCCACTTCGGCACCCCCGGCGACGCGGCCCGGCTGTGCGAGGCGAACGTGCTCGACCACGCCGAGGCCGCCGCGCTGGTGCGGGCCCTGCGCGTGCTGACCGTGCGCATGATGAGCCCATCCGGCCCGTTCACCCGCGACCTGGCGGAACTGGACCAGCTGTCCCGGTGGCAGGTGCGGCGCCCGCCCCGCTGGTCGCCGGACCGCATCGGCGAGCTCGTCCGCCTCTGCCGCACCCAGGGCACCCTGCCCTTCGCCGGCGCCGCCCGCGCCGCGTTCGCCGCGACGGCGCTGGTGCGCAGCCTGGTCGACGCCGGCGCGCTGTCCCCGGCGGACGCCGACGCCCTGCTCGGCAGCGCCACCACGGTCAGCGCCGAGATGCAGCGCGACTTCTGCACCGTCGACCGCCGCACCTTCCTCGACCGCTACGGCCACCTCCGCCCCGGCACCTACGACATCCTCTCCGCCCGCTACGACGAAGAGCCCGACCGCTACTTCGACTGGTCGGTCCGCGACGCCCCGCCGCGCCCGCCGGTCTTCCACCCCACCGCGGCGCAGGCGCGGGACGTGCGCGAACTGCTGGCCGCCCACCGCATGCCCGGCACCGAGCGCGACCTGTTCCGCTTCGTCACCGCCGCGGTGTCCGCCCGCGAGTACGGCAAACTCCAGTTCTCCCGCGTCCTCAGCGAAATCCTGGTCGAGGCGCGCCGCGCGGGCGAGCGGCTCGGGTTCACCCCCGACGACCTGTCCTACGCCACCGTCGACGCACTGTCCCAGCTCACCGGCTCGGCGCGGACCGACTCGGCCGTCCTGCACGAGGCCATCGAACGCGGCAGCTTCCGGCACGCGCTGACCGAATCGCTGTGCGCGCCCGCGGTGATCACCGGCGCGGCCGAGCTGGCGTCGTTCGTCGCGCTGCCCGGCGAAGCGAACTTCGTGACCCAGTCCCGGGTCGCGGCGCGTGTCGCGGACGTGGGCGCCGGGGACGACCCCACCGGGGCGATCGCGATGATCATGGCGGCCGACCCCGGCTACGACTGGATCTTCACCAAGGGCATCGCCGGGCTGGTCACCGCGTTCGGCGGGGCCAACTCGCACATGGCGATCCGCGCGCTGGAACTCGGCATCCCGGCCGCGATCGGCGTCGGCGAGACCCAGTTCCGCGACTGGCTGCGCGCCGGGGCGCTGGAAGTCGACGCGGCCGCGAAGCTGGTGCGCCCGGTCCCCGTCGCGGGACGGCCCGAGCCGGAAGCGCGGGCGTCGTGACGGGCGGGGTCGTGTGGATCACCGGCCTGTCCGGCGCCGGCAAGTCGGCGGTGGCGGTGCAGCTGGTCGAGCGGCTCCGGCGCGCGGGGGTGCGGCCGGTGCTGCTCGACGGCGACGCGGTCCGCGCCGCGCTGGACGCCCGGTCCTTCGGCACGGAAGCACGCAGGCAGCTGGCGGTCACCTACGGGCGGCTGTGCCGGCTGCTGGCCGAACAGGGGCACATCGTGGTGTGCGCGACGATCTCGCTGCGGCACGAGGTGCACCAGTGGAACCGGCGTCACCTTGCCCGGTACGCGGAGGTGTTCCTGGACGTGCCGCTGGAGGAGCTCCGCCGCCGCGATCCGAAGGGGATCTACGCGGACGGCGCCGAGGTGGTCGGCGCGGGGCAGGCCGCCGAGTTCCCCGTGGCCCCCGACCTGCGGATCACCAACTACGGGTCCACCTCGTCGCGCGCCGCCGCCGAGCAGATCTACACCTACTGCGCCCGGACGGGGTTGTGGTGACGATGTCCGGACTGCTCGCGGTGACCCAGCGGCTGCTGCCCGCCAACGAACACGGCGAGGTACGGCTCGCCCTCGACGTGCGGTGGTGGTCGTTCCTCGCCGAATGCGGGTTCGACGGCGTGCCGATGCCGCTCGACCCGGCCGCCGCGGCGAAGCTGCTGTGGCGGACCGGGTGCCGCGGACTGGTGCTGACCGGCGGCAACGACCTGGGCTCGGCCCCCGAGCGGGACGCCCTCGAACGCTACCTGCTGCGCCGCGCCCTGGAACGCGGCCTGCCGGTGATCGGGGTGTGCCGCGGGATGCAGCTGGTGCTCGACGCGTTCGGCGCCCGGCTGCGGCGGGTGCGCGGGCACGTGGCGGTCGAACACCGGGTGACCGGGCCGCGCGGCGAGCGGACCGTCAACAGCTACCACGACTGGGCGGTGCTGCAGGCGCCGCCCGAGTTCGAGGTGACCGCGCGGTGCGGGCCGGTGGTGGAGGCGGTGCGGCACCGCTCGCTGCCGCTGGCCGGGATCATGTGGCACCCCGAGCGCGCGGACCCGGTGCACGACGAGGACGTCGAACTGTTCAGCGAGGTGTTCGGAGGTCGGAATGCGGGCGGTGATCCTGGCCGCGGGACGCGGATCCCGGATGGGCGCGGCGACCGGCGACCGGCCGAAGTGCCTCGTCGAACTGGCGGGCCGCACGCTGCTTGACCGCCAGGTCTCCGCGCTGGCGCTGGCCGGGGTGCGGGACGTCGCGGTGGTGACCGGGTGGTGCTCGTGGCAGTTCGAGCGGGTGCCGCTGACCCGCTTCCACAACGCGGCGTGGGCGGAGTCGTCCATGGTGGACTCGCTGGCCTGCGCCCGGGAATGGCTCGAAGCCGGCCCGGTCGTGGTGGCCTACGGCGACATCGTGTTCACCCCGGCCGCGGTGACCGCGGTGGCGTCGGCGCCGGGGCCGCTGGTGGTCGGGTACGACCCGGACTGGCTCACGCAGTGGTCCCGCCGCTTCGGCGACCCCCTGATCGACGCGGAGACGTTCGCGGTGACCGGCGGCAGGCTGACCGACATCGGCGGCACACCGTCCACTGTGGAGGAGGTGGCCGGTCAGTACCTGGGGTTGCTCAAGCTGGAGCCGGTGGGGTGGGCCGAGCTGTCCGCGGAGCTGTCGCGTTCGGACACCCGTCGCGACACGACCGGTCTGCTGCGGCGGCTGATCGCGCGGGAGTTCACCGTGCGGGCCGTTCCGGTGCCGGGGCCGTGGCACGAGTTCGACTCCGCGCGGGACTGCGTGGTGGGGGAGCCGGTGCTGCGGGAGCTGGACGAGGTGCTGTCCGGCGCGGAGGTGGCGTCGTGACGCTCGTGCACGCGCCCGGCCGTACGGTCGTGGTGGCGATCGTGTTGTCGCTGACCAACTTCGTCGCGGTGTTCGACGGGCTCGTCGTCGCCGTGGCGCTGCCCGCGATCCAGGCCGACTTCGGGCTCCGGCCGGTCGACGGGCAGTGGGTGCTGACCGCCTACGCCGTCGCGCTCGGCGGGACCCTGCTCACCGGCGGCCGCTGCGGGGACGCGTTCGGGCGGCGCCGGATGCTGGTCGCCGGGCTGGCCGTGTTCGTCGCCGGCCTGCTGCTCGCCGGCGTCGCCTGGGACGCGTGGGTGCTGTTCGCGGCGCGGGCCGTGCAGGGGTTCGGCGCGGCCTTTGCCGTGCCCAACGCGTTCGCCACCATCAGCGCCCTGCGCCCGGAAGGGGTGCGCGACCGGGTGTTCGCCGCGGTCGCCGTCGCGGGCGGGCTCGGCGCGGCGGGCGGCGCGATCACCGGCGGGCTCATCACGCAGGGCCTCGGCTGGCGCTTCCTGTTCCTGCTGACCGCGCCGGTCGTCGCGGCCGCGGCGATCACCGCCGCGCGGGTCCTCGACGAGGACCGCCGCCGCGGCGCGCCCCGGCCCCGGCTGCTCGGCGCTGCCCTGGCCGTCACCGCGGCCGCGTTGCTGGTGTACGCGATCACCAACCATGAACTGGCCGTCGCCGCCGTCGGGCTCGTGCTCGTCGTGCCGGTCGTGCGGCTCCTGCCGCGCGGGGTCGTGCGGGACCGGTCGCTGCGCGCCGCGGTGGCCGGGCTGCCCGGGTTCGTCTTCGCGTACGACGGCACGGTCTTCGTCGGGCTCCTGTTCCTGCAGCAGGACCTCAGCCCGTTGCAGGCCGGGCTCACCTTCACCTCGCTCGGCATCGCCGTCCTCGTCGGCGCGCCACTGGCCGCGCGGCTGCTCAACCGTCGCGTGTGGACGACGGTCTTCGGTGGGGCGCAGGCGTTCTGCGCGGCCGGGCTCGTCCTGCTCGCGCTGGAGCACGTCCTGCCCGGGCTGGTGCTCGTCGGCCTCGGCGCGGCCGTCTCCGCGGTCACGCTCAACGGCGTCGCCGGGCGGCACGCCGAGCCCGCGGACCGCGGCAGCGCCTACGGCTGCTACGAGACGGCGAAGTACCTTTGCGGCGCGCTGGTCGTCGCAGTGCTCGCGACCGCGCTGGAGCGCGGCCACGAGTTCGCCTTCCTGCTCGCCGCCGCGGTCGCGGTGCTCGGCGGGCTCGCCGGGTGCGCGCTGGGGTGGCGGGCGACATGACGGAGAAGGTGTTCTACCTGCTGCACGGCCTGCAGGACCGCTACAACGCGCTGTACCAGGACAACATCGCCCGGCTCGGCCCGCGGGACGTGCTCGTCGCCAGCATCGGCAGCTCCGGGCAGTCCTACCTGGGCGGCATCCTCGCCGAACTGGGCCTCAACTACGCCGACGCCTACACCGAGGCCCTGTTGGAGGACGGCGACAGCGAACCCGTCCCCGCCTACGACGACTACCGCGAGCGCCTGGCGACCCCGGACAAGCCGCGGGAGCCCTGGCCCCGGTTCGTCAAGACCCACCTCACGCCGCGGTTCTTCACCGGCCGCCCGCTGCTCGGCGTGTGGATCCTGGTGCGCGATCCCCGCGACGCGCTGTACTCGTGGTACCGCTTCCGCACCGAGTTCGTGCGGGACCCGCTCGACCGGCTGGCCACTTCGTTCGAGGACTGGCTGTGCCGCCCCGGCCCGACCGGTCTCGACCGGCTCGACGACTGGGCGGACTTCTACCGCCGCTGGGTCTGCGACGCCGGCCGCCTGCCCCGGTCGGCGATCACCACGTTCGAAGACCTGAAACGCGATCCGCTGCCCACGTTGCGCGCCGGGTTGCGCGCGTTCGGACTGTCCATTCCGGACCGGGAGATCGCCGCGGCGGTGCTGCGCAGCGACTTCCAGACGGTGCGCCGCCGCGAACGCGACCAGGGCGGCGACGGTCCCGGCATCCTCCGGCGGGGACAGCCGGAGGAATGGCGGACGTGGATGAGCCCGTCCACCGCGGACCTCTTCGGACGGGCGCACGTCGCCGCGCTCGCCCGCCGCTTCGGTTACCACCTCGGAGAAAGGGCACGATCATGACCCTGGCGCAGGGTGACTTCACCACGCTCGCGGAAAGCTACTCGCGCTACCGCGAGGGCTACTCGCCCGCGGTGCGGGACGCGATCCTCGGCCTGTGCGCGCGCCCGGTGTGCAGCCTCGACGTGGCCGACGTCGGCGCGGGCACCGGCATCTGGAGCCGGATGCTGGCCGCGCGGCGGCCCGCGTCGCTGACCGCCGTCGAACCCAACGAAGCGATGCGGGAGCAGGGCGTCGAGGACAGCCACGGGCTGCGGATCACCTGGCGCGCGGGCAGCGGGGAACACACCGGGCTGGACGACGCGTCGGCCGACCTGCTGAGCATGGCGTCGTCGTTCCACTGGGTCGACTTCGACGCCGGGCTGCGGGAGTTCCGGCGCGTGCTGCGGCCGGGCGGGTGGTTCGCCGCGCTGTGGAACCCGCGCGAGGTCGAGGCGAACCCGCTGCTCGCCGGGATCGAAGGCGAGATCCGGCGGCTGAAGCCCGGCCTGCGGCGGGTGTCCTCGGGGCGATCCGGCATCACCGCGACGCTAACCGCGCGGCTGGCGGCCGAGCCCGGTTACGGCCCGCCGCTCTACCTGGAGGGCCGCCACGTGGTGCGGCAAACGGTCGAGCACTACCTCGGCGCGTGGCGCTCGGCGAACGACGTGCAGGCCCAGCTCGGCCCCGAGGCGTTCGCGAAGTTCCTCGACCACGCGCGCGAGGCGCTCGCCGAGCACGACGTGGTGGAGACGACGTACCTGACCCGGGCGTGGGCGGTGCAGCGGCTGGCTTAGAGGTTGAGCAGCGTCTGGTCCGGCCCGGTCGCGTTCAGGTCCAGCGCGTGCAGCGCCGCCCACACCGTCGCCTGGTTGGCGGTCACGATCGGCTTGCCGAGCTCCGCTTCCAGGGGCGCGATGAGGTCGTAGGTCGGCAGCGCGGTGCAGCTGACGAAGATCGCGTCGGCGTCCGGGCGGTCGCCGGCGCGGATGAGCTCCGCCACCTCGGCGTAGCCGGCGCTCAGCACGTCGCGCACCGGGATGCCCAGCGGCGTGCACGCGACGACGTCGAACCCGGCCGTGCACAGGAAGTCGCGCAGGCGGTTGCCCACCGGGCGCTCGTAGGGGTGCACGACCGCGACCCGCTGCGCCTTGACGGTGCGCAGCGCGGACACCGCCGCCCCCGACGTGGTCAGCGCGCGGGGCGCGCCGGCGTCCAGCATGGCCTGGCGCAGCGCGGCCTCGCCGAGCGTGCCGCCGACGAAACTGCACGCGGTGCAGGCGTAGATGACGACCTCGGCGCCGACCGCGCACACCTCACGGGTGGGGCGCCGGACGGTGGCGGGCCGGTTGAGCGCCGACACCGAGTCGAGGTTGTCGCCCTCGGGTGAGCCGCCGGTGCGGGCGATGAACAGGCTCACGGTCGGCGGCACCCACCGCCACAGCTCGCGGTCACGGGCGAAGTCGTAGGGCGCGACGATGCCGACGCCCGTCTGGGGTTCCGGCCCCTGAACGTGGCGTTTCATACGCGCAGGGTACCCGAACCGTCCCGTATCCTGCGCCCGTGACCGGCGGAATCGACGAGGCGGCCCGGGTGCCCGGGTCGGTGGCCGAGCGGGCGCGGGCCGCGTTGCGGTCCCTGCCGCCGAGCGAGGCGCGGGCCGCGCAGGTGCTGCTGGAACGCGGGTCCGACGTGGTGCGGATGTCGGTCAGCGAGATCGCCGCCGCGGCGGGCACCGGAGTCGGGACCGTGGTGCGGGCGTGCCAGAGCCTGGGGTTCAAGGGGTTCCAGGACGCGAAGATCGCGCTCGCGCAGGACCTCGCGCCGCTGGCCGGGGACTCCTCGCCGGAGCACATCGACCGCGGCGATTCTCCTGCCGAGGTGCTGGCGAAGCTGGCCGCGAGCAGTGCCGACGCGCTGCAGCGGGCCCGGTCGAGCGTGGACGCGGCGGCGCTGGAGCGGGCGGTCGGGTTGCTGACCGCGGCGCCGCGGGTGCTGGTGCTTGGGGTCGGGACGAGCGCGCCGCTCGCGCAGGACGCCGCCTACCGGCTGCTGACGCTGGGCATCGCGGCCGAGGCCCCGGCCGACGTGCACGTCCAGCACGTGCGCGCGGGGTTGCTGCGGCCGGGGGACGTGGTGGTGGCGGTGAGCCACACCGGGGCGACCCGGGAGACGGTGAGCGCGGCCCGGCGGGCGAAGGAGTCCGGCGCGGCGGTGGTCGCGGTGACCAGCTTCGCGACGACGCCGCTGACGGAGGTCGCCGACGCCGCCCTGGTCGCGGGCGGGCTGGAGACGAGGTACCGCGTGGAGGCGATGACGAGCAGGCTGGCGCATCTCGTGGTGCTGGACGCTTTGTTCGTGAGCCTGCTGCTCGCCGAGCCCGACCGGTCTGCTGCGGCGCAGGCTTTGGTGGCGGATGTGCTGAGCGAGCACCGGTTCTGAGGCAGGCGTCAGGCGCCGTGGCGCGTCGACGCTCGTACCACCAGCTCTGGGTGGGCGCCAGCTGGTGGTGCTGGACGCTTCGTTCGTGAGCCTGCTGCTCGCCGAGCCCGATCGGTCGGCTGCGGCGCAGGCTTTGGTGGTGGATGTGCTGAGCGAGCACCGGTTCTGAGCGGGGGCCGGCTCGTGGTGGTGGGGGAGGAGCGCGCCGGGCATCAGGTGCGGTGGCGGGTGGAGGACCGCGTCGAGGGGGCGGGGAGGGGTGCCCCGGGATCAGGCGCCGTGGCGCGTCGACGCTCGTACCACCAGTTCGGGGGTGAACACCACCTGCTGGTGCTCGTGGCCGGGGTCGGTCGTCTCCTGCAGCAGCAGCTCCGCCGCCGTCCGGCCTAGCTGCCTGCGTGGCTGCCGCACCGAAGTCAGCGGCACGGCCGCCGCCGCGGCGAAGTCGATGTCGTCGTAACCCACGATGGCCAGGTCGTCCGGCACCCGCAGCCGCAGGCTGACGCACGTCTGCAGCAACCCCAGAGCCAGCAGATCATTGGCGCAGAACGCAGCCGTCGGCCGCAACGAAGACGGCAACCCGGCCAAGCGCTGCCCGGCGGTCCGGCCCTCCGCGACCGTCAACGCGGACGTGCTCAGGTCGACCAGGTCCTCCGGCCCCAGCCCGGCCTCCTTCATCGCCCGCAGCGCGCCCTCGCGCCGGTCGCGCACCTGGCCGAGCGAATCGGGGCCGCCGATGAACGCCACCCGCCGGTGCCCCAGCTCCAGCAGGTGCTGCACCGCGAGCCGCCCGCCCAGCACGTCGTCCACGGCCACCGAGCAGTGGTCGCCCGACTGCCCGGTCCGGTCCACGATCACCAGCGGGATCCCGTGCGCCGCCGTCTCCGCGAGCACCGGCGCGTCCGGGTCGACCGGCGTGATCAGGATGCCCTGCACCCGCTGCTGCTCCAGCCGGCTCAGGTAGTCGCGCTCGCGCTCGGCGCGGTTCGCGCTGTTGCACAGGAACAACGACAGATCGGCTTCGTCGGCCGCGTCCTCCACACCCTCGGCCACGTCGGTGAAGAACGGGTTGCTCCCGTCGAGCATCACGTACGCCAGGATCCGGCTGCGCCCCGCCCGCAGCTGCCGCGCCGTCTCGTTGCGCACGAACTTCAGCTCGGCCATCGCCGCCTCGACCTTCGCGCGCGTGCGCGGGCTGACGCGATCCGGCCGGTTGAGCACGTTCGACACGGTCCCCAGTGACACGCCCGCCGCCGCCGCGACGTCCTTGATCCCCGCCGCCCGGGGCTCCGGAACAGCAGCCCCACCCGTGGTCGTGCGTGCCACGTGACCCTCCCGTTGAAACGTGTAACAAGCACCGATGTTATCGGATCGCGACCGAGAAAACCCGCCTGAACTGGGCGAAAAACTCGTCGTTGACTTCGTGATCCAGCGCATAGTAGCGTCAGCGCGCCAGGTTTGTGAAACCGTTCATTTCGGAGGTCGCGATGGTGCGGCAGGACCCGGGCAGCGTGCCCTTGCTGGAGGTCCGCGGCGTCACGAAGTCGTTCGGCGCGGTGGCCGCCGTGCAGGGGGTGTCGTTCCCCCTGCACTCCGGTGAGGCCCACGCGCTGGTGGGTGAGAACGGCGCGGGCAAGTCGACCATCGTCAAGATGCTCGCCGGGGTCCACCGCCCGGACACCGGAACGCTGCTGGTCGACGGGCGGCCCGTCGAGTTCTCCTCCCCGGCCGACGCCAAGGCCGCCGGGATCGCGGTGATCTACCAGGAACCCACGCTGTTCCCCGACCTCACGGTCGAGGAGAACATCGTGATGGGCCGCCACCCGCGCAAGCGGCTGGGCATGATCGACCGCGGCGCGATCCGGGCCGAGGCGGAGAAGCTGTTCGCCCGCCTGGGCGTGCGGATCGACCCGGGCCGCCCGGCCCGCGGCCTGTCGATCGCCGACCAGCAGATCGTGGAGATCGCCAAGGCGCTGTCCGCCGACGCGCGTGTGCTGATCATGGACGAGCCGACCGCGGCGCTGTCGCTGGTCGAGGTCGAGCGCCTGTTCTCGGTCGCGCGCAATCTGCGTGACGAGGGTGCGGCGATCATGTTCATCTCGCACCGCTTCGAGGAGATCACCGAGTTGTGCCAGCGCGTGACGATCATGCGCGACGGCAAGCACGTCTCCACGGACCCGATGGACGACCTGACGGTCGACGAGATGGTCCGCCGCATGGTCGGCCGCGAGCTGGACGCGTTGTTCCCCAAGCAGGACGTCACCCCGGGCGAGGTCGTGCTCGAGGTCGAGGGCCTGTCCCGCGAGGGCGTCTTCCGGGACGTCTCGTTCGAGGTCCGGGCGGGCGAGATCGTCGCGTTCGCCGGGCTGGTCGGCAGTGGACGGTCCGAAGTGGTCCAGGCGGTGTTCGGAGTGGACGAACGCGACGCGGGAACCGTGAAGCTGCGCGGGAAGAAGCTCAAGCCGGGCTCGCCGCGCGCCGCGATGGCCGCGGGCATGGCCCTGGTGCCGGAGGACCGTCGCCAGCAGGGCCTGGTCATGGACCTCTCCATCGAGCGGAACGTGACCCTGCCGCGCTCAGGCGCGCTGGCGAAGCTGGGTTTCCTGTTCGGCGGCGGCGAGCGCAAGGAAGCCCTGCGCTGGACCGAGCGCCTGCAGACCAAGTACGGCCGGCTCAGCGACGCCGTCGGCACGCTGTCCGGCGGCAACCAGCAGAAGGTCGTGCTGGCCAAGTGGCTGTCGATGGCGCCGAGCGTGCTGATCGTCGACGAGCCGACGCGGGGCATCGACGTCGGCACGAAGGCCGAGGTGCACCGGCTGATGTCGTCGCTGGCCGCGGAGGGCGTCGCCGTGATCATGGTGTCCTCCGAGCTGCCCGAGGTGCTCGGCATGGCCGACCGCGTGCTGGTGATGCGCGAGGGACGGATCGTCGCGGAGATCTCCCGCGAGGACGCGAGTGAGGACTCGGTGATGTTCGCAGCGATGGGTCAGGGAGCGGCGGCGTGAACGCGACGAAGGTGGTGGCTCCCACGACGACGAGCCGGTCGGTGCCACGGAAGTTCTCCGTCGGCGGCCTGTTCAAGGCGCGTGAGGCGGGCATCGTCCTCGCGTTGATCGCGCTGGTCGCGTTCACGGCGACGCAGAACTCGCGGTTCCTGTCCGCGCAGAGCATCCGCGACATCCTGCTCGGCACCGCGATCCTGGCCGTGCTCGCGGTCGGCCAGGCGACGGTGATGATCACCCGCAACATCGACCTGTCGGTCGGCTCGGTGCTCGGCCTGTCCGCGTTCGCGGTGGGCTCGCTGCTGCAGGCCAACCAGGGCATGCCGGTGATCGTCGCGCTGGTCGTCGGCGTCGCGGTCGGCGCCGCGTGTGGTGTCGTCAACGGGTTCCTGGTCCGGTTCGGCCAGGTGCCCGCGCTGGTGGTCACCCTCGGCACGCTCTACGCCTTCCGCGGCGCGGCCTACTTCTGGGCGGGCGGCGAGCAGATCAACGCCGACGAGCTGCCCGGGCACTTCCTCAAGTTCGGCAACTCCTCGATCCTGGGCATCCCGTGGCTGGTGCTGATCGCGGTGATCGTGCTGGTCGTGGCCGGGGTCGTGCTGCGCAACTACCGCGCCGGGCGCGAGCTGTACGCGATGGGGTCGAGCCCGCAGGCCGCCGAGCTGGCCGGCATCAAGGTCGGCCGCAACACCATCGCCGCGTTCCTGGTGAGCGGCGCGCTGGCCGGTGTCGCCGGTGTCCTGTTCGCCGCGCGGTTCGGCACGATCGACGCGGCCGCGGGCAACGGTTACGAGCTGAACGTGGTCGCCGCCGCGGTGGTCGGCGGGGTCGCGGTGTTCGGCGGCAGCGGCACCGTGTGGGGCGCGGGCCTGGGCGCCCTGCTGCTCACGGTCATCGGCAGCTCCCTGGCGGTCCTCGACATCAACCAGTTCTGGCAGCAGGCCATCGTCGGCGCGCTGATCCTGCTCGCGATCGGGGCCGACCGCCTGGTCGCGGTGCGGGTGGCCAAGTCACTGAAGAAGAGGGATTCCCATGTCTGACAAGCGGCCGGCCTGGCTGTCCCGCCTGGCGAGCTGGGACGCCGCCGTCATCGTGATCACGGTGCTGGTGCTGCTCATCGCCTCCGGCGTGGTGGAGAACTTCGGCAGCAGCCGCAACTTCACGTTCCTGCTGCTGGACCTGCTGCCCATCGCGCTGATCGCGCTGCCGATGACGTTCGTGATCGTGACCGGCGAGATCGACCTGTCGGTGGCGAGCACGCTCGGCCTCACCTCGGCAGTGATGGGCGACCTGTGGAACCGCGGCCTGCCCATCGAGACGATCATCCCGTTGTGCCTGGTGCTCGGTGCGGTGCTGGGCGCGCTCAACGGGTTCTTCGTGACCGTGCTGAAACTGCCGTCACTGGCGGTCACCATCGGCACGCTCGCGCTCTACCGCGGCCTGGCGTTCGTGGTGCTCGGCGACGGCGCGGTGGCCGACTTCCCGCGTGCCTACACCTCGTGGGTGACCGGCACGATCGGCGACGGCCCGATCCCGAACGTGCTGATCCCGCTGGTGGTGCTCGCCGTGGTGTTCGGCCTGGTGCTGCACGCGACGCCGGTCGGCCGCTCGGTGTACGCCGCCGGCGCCAGCGAGCAGGCCGCGCGCTTCGCCGGCATCCGCGTGGCGCGGCTGAAGTTCTGGCTCTACGTCGTCAGCGGTCTCGTCGCCGGCCTGGCCGGCGTGCTGTGGACGCTGCGGTACTCCAGCGCCCGCGCCGACAACGGCCTCGGCATGGAACTCGCCGTCGTGGCGGCGGTCCTGCTCGGCGGCGTCTCCATCTTCGGCGGCAAGGGCACCCTGCCGGGTGTGCTCGCCGGGGTGGTCCTGCTGGCCACGCTGCAGAACGCGCTGCGGCTGCAGGACGTGTCGAACGAGGCGCTCAACATCGTCACCGGGGTGCTGCTGATCATCTCGGTGCTCCTGCCCAACATCGTGATCAGGTTCCGGGCTGCCCTGCGGCGCCGGGCGACCACATAGAAAGGCGAAACGCCCATGAAGAGACGACTCCTCGCCGGTGCGGTGTCGGCAGCGCTCGTGCTGACGGTGTCCGCGTGCGGTGGCACCACGAAGAACGACAGCAGCTCGTCCGGCGGCGGTGGCGCCCAGTCGACCGCGCAGGCCGACCCGAACGCCGCCACCAAGGAAGGCGTCAAGATGGCCTTCCTGCCCAAGCAGCTCAACAACCCGTACTCGGACATCGAGGTGGGCGGCGGCAAGACCGCGCTGGACGAGCTCAAGGGCGAGTACAAGCTGGTCGGCCCGAACGACGCCAGTGCGTCCTCGCAGGTCAGCTACATCAACACGCTGATCCAGCAGCAGCAGGACGTCATCGGCATCGCGGCGAACGACCCGAACGCGGTGTGCCCGTCGCTGAACCAGGCACGCAGCTCCGGCATCAAGGTCGTGGCCTTCGACTCCGACGCGGCCAAGGACTGCCGCGACGTGTTCATCAACCAGGCCACCACCGAGGGCATCGGCGAGCAGCTGGCGAAAATGGCCAGCGAGCTGGCCGGCGGTTCGGGTGAGATCGCGATCCTGTCGGCGACCCCGAACGCCACCAACCAGAACGCCTGGATCGAGGTGTTCAAGCAGCAGCTCACCAAGCCCGAGTACGCGAACCTGAAGCTGGTGAAGGTCGCCTACGGCAACGACGACGACCAGAAGTCGTTCCAGGAGGCCCAGGGCCTGCTGCAGTCCTACCCGAACCTGAAGGCCATCGTCGCGCCGACCACCGTCGGCATCGCCGCGGCCGCCCGCTACATCAGCTCCTCCAGCTACAAGGGCAAGGTCGCGGTGACCGGCCTCGGCACGCCGAACCAGATGCGCGAGTACATCAAGGACGGCACCGTCACCAAGTTCGCCCTGTGGAACCCGGCCGACATCGGCTACCTGGCCGCCTACGCGGGTGTCGCACTGGCCTCCGGCCAGATCACCGGCGTCGAGGGCCAGAAGTTCAAGGCGGGCAAGCTCGGCGAGTACACGATCGGCAAGGACGGCGAGATCGTCCTCGGCCCGCCGACGGTGTTCGACGCGAGCAACATCGACCAGTACAACTTCTGACAGCCTCCCGGCCGGGCCGCACCGGCGGCCCGGCCGGGGCTCCACCGAGGACGGATCGTGGCCCGATACTGCTTCTGCCTGCAGGTGAAGCCTGACCGGATGGCCGAGTACGCCGAGCGGCACCGCGCCGTGTGGCCGGAGATGCGGCAGGCGCTGACGGACACCGGATGGCGCAACTACTCGCTGTTCCTCCGGGACGACGGCCTGCTGATCGGCTACGTCGAGGCCGACGACCTCGACGCCGCGCAGGCGGCCATGGCCCGCACCGAGGTCAACGCCCGCTGGCAGGCCGAGATGGCCGAATTCTTCACGGGCCTGGACGGGCGCGGCCCCGACGAGGGGTTCCAGTTGCTCACCGAGGTCTTCCACCTGGAAGGAAAGTGATCCTGTTGTCCGACCTGACCGCCGTGAAAGCAGCCCTGCGCGCTCAGCGGATCGAGACGCCTTCGTGGGCCTACGCCAACTCCGGCACCCGCTTCAAGGTGTTCCCGCAGCCCGGGGTGCCCCGCACGCCGGAGGAGAAGATCGCCGACGCGGCGAAGGTGCACGAGCTGACCGGCATCGCGCCGAGCGTGGCGCTGCACATCCCGTGGGACCGGGTCGACGACTACGGCGCCCTCACCAAGTACGCGCACGACCTGGGCATCGAGATCGGCGCCATCAACACCAACGTCTTCCAGGACGAGGACTACAAGCTGGGCTCGGTCACCAACCCCGACCCGCGGATCCGCCGCAAGGCCACCGATCAGCTGCTCGAGGCGATCGACATCATGGACGCCACGGGCAGCAAGGACCTGAAGTTCTGGTTCTCCGACGGCATCAACTACCCGGGCCAGGACGACCTGCGCACCCGGCAGGACCGGCTGGCCGCCGCGCTGCGCGAGGCCTACGACCGGCTCGGCGACGACCAGCGGATCCTGCTGGAGTACAAGCTGTTCGAGCCCGCCTTCTACGCCACCGACGTGCCGGACTGGGGCACCTCGTACGCGCACTGCGTCGAGCTCGGTCCGAAGGCGACGGTGTGCATCGACACCGGCCACCACGCGCCGGGCACCAACATCGAGTTCATCGTCGCGTTCCTGCTGCGCCAGGGCAAGCTCGGCGCGTTCGACTTCAACTCGCGCTTCTACGCCGACGACGACCTGATGGCCGGTGCCGCCGACCCGTTCCAGCTGTTCCGCATCATGTGGGAGATCGTGCGCGCCGACGCGCTGGACCCGTCCTACGGCATCAACTTCATGCTCGACCAGTGCCACAACATCGAGGCGAAGATCCCGGCGATCATCCGCTCGGTGCTCAACGTGCAGGAGGCCACCGCGAAGGCCCTGCTGGTCGACAAGGACGCCTTGTTCGCCGCGCAGCAGAACGGGGACGTGCTCGGTGCCAACGCCGTGCTGATGGACGCCTACAACACCGACGTGCGGCCGCTGCTGGCCGAGCTGCGCGAGGAGGCCGGGCTGGACCCGGACCCGATCGCCGCCTACCACCGCAGCGGTTACCAGGAAAAGATCGTCGCCGAACGAGCCGACGGCCGGCAGGCCGGTTGGGGAGCCTGAACCACCATGACGAACAATCCCGCCGCCGAACTCATCCAGCGCAGCAACGCCCTCGGCGCCGACCCGCGCAACACCAACTATGCCGGGGGCAACACCTCGGCCAAGGGCAGCGAGACCGACCCGGTCACCGGGCAGCCGGCGGAACTGCTGTGGGTCAAGGGATCCGGAGGTGACCTGGGCACGCTCACCGAGGCCGGACTGGCCGTGCTGCGGCTGGACCGCCTGCGCGCGCTGGTGGACGTCTACCCGGGTGTCGAGCGCGAGGACGAGATGGTCGCTGCGTTCGACTACTGCCTGCACGGCCGCGGCGGCGCCGCGCCGTCGATCGACACCGCGATGCACGGCCTGGTCGAGGCCACGCACGTCGACCACCTGCACCCGGACTCGGGCATCGCGCTGGCCACCGCGGCCGACGGACCGGCGCTGACCAAGGAGTGCTTCGGCGACCGCGTGGTGTGGGTGGACTGGCGCCGCCCCGGGTTCCAGCTGGGCTTGGACATCGCCGCGGTGAAGAAGGCCAACCCGCAGGCGATCGGCGTGATCCTGGGCGGGCACGGCATCACCGCGTGGGGCGAGACGTCGGAGGAGTGCCGGCGGAACTCGCTGGAGATCATCCGGACCGCGGAGAAGTTCCTCGCCGAGCGGGGCTCCGCGGAGCCCTTCGGCGCGGTCGTGCCCGGGTTCGAGCCGCTGCCGGAGGAGGAGCGGCGGAAGCGGGCCGCCGCGCTGGCGCCGGTGATCCGCGGGCTGGCGTCGACCGACCAGCGCCAGGTGGGCCACTACAACGACAGCGATGTGGTGCTGGAGTTCCTGTCCCGGGAGAAGCTGCAGCCGCTCGCCGCGCTCGGCACGTCGTGCCCGGACCACTTCTTGCGCACCAAGGTCCGCCCGCTCGTGGTCGACCTGCCCGCGACCGCCCCGCTGGAGGACGTCGTCGCGCGGCTGGCGGAACTGCACGAGGCCTACCGCGCGGACTACCGCGCCTACTACGAGCGGCACGCGACCCCGGACAGCCCGGCGATGCGCGGCGCGGACCCGGCGATCGTGCTGGTGCCCGGTGTCGGCATGTTCTCCTTCGGCAAGGACAAGCAGACCGCGCGCGTGGCCGGCGAGTTCTACGTCAACGCGATCAACGTGATGCGCGGCGCCGAGGCGGTCTCCCGCTACGCGCCGATCCCGGAGAGCGAGAAGTTCCGCATCGAGTACTGGGCGCTGGAGGAGGCCAAGCTCCAGCGCATGCCCAAGCCGAAGCCGCTGGCCGGGCGCGTTGCCCTGGTGACCGGCGCCGGGTCGGGCATCGGGCGCGCCATCGCCGAACGGCTCGCCGCCGAGGGCGCGTGCGTGGCGATCGCGGACCTGAACGGTGACGCCGCCGAGGAGGTCACGCGCTCCATCGGGAACACCGACAAGGCGGTTTCCGTGGTCGCGAACGTCGTCGACGCCGATGCGGTCGCCGCCGCGGTGGACGCGACCGTGCTGGCGTTCGGCGGCATCGACCTGGTCGTCAACAACGCCGGCCTGTCGATCTCCAAGCCGCTGCTGGAGACCACCGAGAAGGACTGGGACCTGCAGCACGACGTGATGGCCAAGGGCTCATTCCTGGTCTCGCAGGCCGCGGCGAAGGCGATGATCGCGCAGGGCCTCGGCGGCGACATCGTCTACATCTCGTCGAAGAACTCGGTGTTCGCCGGCCCCAACAACGTCGCCTACGGCGCGGCCAAGGCCGACCAGGCGCACCAGGTCCGGCTGCTGGCCGCCGAACTCGGCGAGCACGGCATCCGGGTCAATGGCGTCAACCCGGACGGTGTGGTGCGCGGTTCCGGCATCTTCGCCGGAGGCTGGGGCGCGCAACGCGCCGCGGTCTACGGCGTGCCGGAGGAGGACCTGGGCAAGTTCTACGCCCAGCGCACCATCCTCAAGCGCGAGGTGCTGCCCGAGCACGTCGCCGCGGCGGTGTTCGCGCTCACCGGCGGCGACCTGACGCACACGACCGGCCTGCACGTGCCCGTTGACGCGGGTGTCGCGGCCGCTTTCCTCCGCTGAAGCAGGAAGGGACCTTCACCATGGACCTGGAGCGGATCACCCCGAGGCGCACCCGCGTCGGCCTCGTCGCAGGCGGGCTCGGGGCGTACTGGCCACAGTTCCCGGAGCTGCTGCCGCAACTCCAGGCCTCCGCGCGGCGGGTGGCCGAGCGACTGTCCGGAATGGACTGCGAGGTGGTGGACGCCGGGTTCGTCTCGGACGAGCGGGAGGGCGCGGCCGCCGCGGAGAAGCTGCGGGTCGCCGACTGCGACCTGATCATCGGCTTCCTCACCACCTACCTCACGTCCAGCATGCTCGCGCCGGTCGCGCAGCGCAGCGGAGCGCCGGTGCTGCTGCTCAACCTGCAGCCCACCGAGGCGATGGACCACGCGAACTTCGACACCGGCGCCTGGCTCGCCTACTGCGGCGCCTGCCCGCTGCCGGAGATGGCCAACGCCTTCCGCCGCGTCGGCGTCGAGTTCCGGTCGGTGTCCGGGTACCTGGAGGACGAGCGGGCCTGGACCCGCATCGAGCGCTGGATCAAGGCCGCCGGGGTGCGCGCCGCGTTCCGGCACGGGCGGCACGGCCTGCTCGGCCACCTCTACCCGGGCATGATGGACGTCTCGACCGATCCGACGCTGGTGACCGCGCAGCTCGGCGGGCACGTGGAGATCCTGGAGATCGACGACCTGCGGGTGCGGGTCGAGAAGGTCACCGACGACGAGACCGCCGCGCGGATGGATCTCGCGCGGAAGGTGTTCGACCTGGACGACTCGGTCGTCGAGGAGGACTTCGCGTGGGGCGCTCGCGTCTCGGTGGCGCTGGACCGGCTGGTCGAGGACTTCTCCCTGGACACGCTGGCCTACTACCACCGCGGCCTGGACGGCGAGACCCACGAGCGGGTCGGCGCCGGGTTCATCCTCGGCGCCTCGCTGCTCACCGCGCGCGGCATCCCGGCGGCGGGGGAGTTCGAGCTGCGCAACTCGCTGGCCATGCTGGTGATGGACCGGCTCGGCGCGGGCGGCTCGTTCACCGAGCTGCAGGCGCTCAACTTCCGGGACAACGTGGTCGAGATGGGCCACGACGGCCCGGCGCACCTGGCGATCAGCGCGCGGCGGCCGCTGCTGCGCGGCCTGGGCGTCTACCACGGCAAGCGCGGCTGGGGCGTGTCCGTCGAGTTCGACGTCAAGCACGGTCCGGTGACGCTGCTCGGCCTCGGTCAGGAACGCGACGGGCGGTTCACGCTCGTCGCGTCCGAGGGCGAGGTCGTGCCCGGCCCGCTGCTGGAGATCGGCAACACCACCTCCCGCGTCGACTTCGGCGGCAACCCCGGCGAGTGGACCGACGCGTGGTCGGCCGCCGGGGTCAACCACCACTGGGCGCTGGGCACCGGGCACCGCGTCGCGGAGCTGGAGGCGGTGGCCGACCTGCTCGGTCTCGAACTGCGCGTGGTGCGGGTGTGATGCGACTGGCGGCCGTCGACCTGGGCGCGTCCAGTGGGCGCGTCATGGCCGGGACGGTGGGGCCCGGCGTGCTGTCGGTGCAGGAGGTGCACCGGTTCCCCAACGGCGGCGTCCGGGTCGCCCACGCGGGTGGATCGACCCTGCACTGGGACATCCTCGGCCTCTACCGCGAGCTGCTGACCGGGGTGCAGGCCGCGCACAAGGCCGGTGCGCTGGACGGTCTCGGCATAGACTCCTGGGCCGTGGACTACGGGTTGCTCGACGCCTCCGGGGCGCTGCTGGGCAACCCGGTCAACTACCGCGACGCACGCACCGAGGGCGTGGCCGAGCGGGTCCTGGAGTCCGTGCCGGCGCGGGAGCTGTTCGACGTCACCGGCCTGCAGCAGCTGCCGTTCAACACGCTCTACCAGCTGCTGGCCGAGCGTGACCTGAGCGCGGCCGAAACGATGCTGCTGATCCCGGACCTGCTGAACTACTGGCTGACCGGGGTGCGCGGCGCCGAGCGCACCAACGCCTCCACCACGCAGCTCTACGACGTGCGGTCGCGGGAGTGGGCAGTGGACCTGGCCACCCGCGTCGGCATCCCGCCGCGGTTGCTGCCGCCGTTGCGCGACCCGGGCACGGTGGTCGGCACGCTGCTGCCGGACCTGGCCGCCGAGCTGGCGCTGCCGGAGCTGCCGGTGGTCGCGGTCGGCTCGCACGACACCGCGTCCGCCGTGGTGGGGGTGCCCGCCGAGCCGGGCGCGAACTTCGCCTACATCTCCTCGGGCACCTGGTCGCTGGTCGGACTGGAGCTCGACGAGCCGGAGCTGGGCGACGCCGCGCTGGCGGCCAACTTCACGAACGAAGGCGGTGTCGACGGCACGATCCGGTTCCTGCGGAACGTGATGGGCCTGTGGGTGCTGTCCGAGTCGCTGCGCACGTGGGAGGCGCAGGGCACGCCGGTCGCGCTGCCGTCGGTGCTGGCGCAGGCCGCGGAGGTGCCCGCGTTGTCCGCGGTGGTGGACATCGACGCGCCGGTGTTCCTGCCGCCGGGCGACATGCCGTCCCGGATCCGGCAGGCCTGCGCCGAGACCGGGCAGCGGGTCCCGGAGACGCCGGGGGAGATCGTCCGGTGCGTGCTGGACAGCCTCGCGCTGGCCTATCGTCGGACCGTGCGCCAGGCATCGGAGCTGACCGGACGGCCGATCGACGTCGTGCACGTGGTCGGCGGCGGGGTCCGCAACGAACTGCTGTGCCAGCTCACCGCCGACGCGTGCGGCGTGCCGGTGCTGGCCGGCCCGGTCGAGGCCGCGGCGCTGGGCAACGTGCTCGTGCAGGCCCGCGCGCTGGGCGCGGACCTGCCGGACCTGGCCGCGATGCGGGCGCTGATCCGGGACACGCACGAGCTGCGCCGCTACGAACCGTCCGGCCGGGAGGCCGACTGGGCGCGGGCGGCCGCGCGGATCGATCCGAGGGTGGTGGCATGAAGGTCGCCGTGCAGGTCACCTGCATCAACGACGCGATGTTCCCGGACACCGGCAAGGCGGTGTTCACGCTGCTGCGTCGGCTCGGCGTGGCGGCGGACTTCCCCGCGGCGCAGACGTGCTGCGCCCAGCCGATGGTCAACACCGGCTACCTCGACGAGGCCGTGCCGGTGGTGCGCAACTTCGTCGACGCGTTCGCCGGGTACGACGCGATCGTGACGCCGTCCGGGTCGTGCGCGGGATCGGTGCGGCACCAGCACTCGATCGTGGCGCGGCGCAGCGGGGACGACCGGCTGGCCGCGGCCGTGGCCGAGACCTCGCCGAAGGTGTACGAGCTGACCGAGTTCCTGGTCGACGTGCTCGGCGTGACCGACGTCGGGGCGTACTTCCCGCACCGCGTCACCTACCACCCGACCTGCCACTCGCTGCGGATGCTCGGCGTCGGCGACCGGCCGCTGCGCCTGCTGCGCGAGGTGCGCGGGCTGGACCTGGTGGAGCTGCCCGCCGCGGACGAGTGCTGCGGTTTCGGTGGCACGTTCGCGGTGAAGAACGCGGAGACCTCGACCGCGATGGGCGCGGACAAGGCGCGGCACGTGCTGGACACCGGCGCCGAGGTGCTGGTGGCCGGGGACAACTCGTGCCTGCTGCACATCGGCGGGCTGCTGTCGCGGCAGCGCACCGGGGTGCGCGTGATGCATCTGGCCGAAGTGCTCGCCGGGACGGAGGACGCATGAGCGCCACTTTCGTTGGGATGCCTGCTTTTCCGGCGGCGGCCCGGGAGGCGTTGTCGGACACGCAGTTGCGCCGCAACCTCGCGCACGCGACCGGCACGATCCGGGCCAAGCGCGCGGCGGTCGTCGGCGAGGTCGGCGAGTGGGAGGAGCTGCGCCTGGCCGGCGCGGCGATCAAGGACAACACGCTGCGGCACCTCGACCAGCACCTGCTGCGGCTGGAGAAGTCCCTGACCGACCGGGGCGCGACCGTGCACTGGGCGCGGGACGCGGCCGAGGCGTGCGAGATCGTCGCCGGGATCGCGAAGCAGCACGCCGTCGACGAGGTCGTCAAGGTCAAGTCGATGGCGACGCAGGAGATCGGGCTCAACGAGGCGCTGGCCGCCCGTGGCATCACCGCGTGGGAGACCGACCTGGCCGAGCTGATCGTGCAGCTCGGCGACGACCTGCCCTCGCACATCCTGGTGCCGGCGATCCACCGCAACCGCGCGGAGATCCGGGAGATCTTCCGCGACAAGATGGCCGCCGCCGGGCGGCCGGCGCCCGACGACCTGTCGGACCGGCCGGCGGAGCTCGCCGGCGCGGCGCGGCTGCACCTGCGGGAGAAGTTCCTGCGGGCGCGGATGGCCGTGTCCGGGGCGAACTTCGCGGTCGCCGAGACCGGGACCCTGGTCGTCGTCGAGTCCGAGGGCAACGGGCGGATGTGCCTGACGCTGCCCGAGGTGCTGGTGTCGGTGGTCGGGATCGAGAAGATCGTGCCCACCTGGTCCGATCTGGACGTGTTCCTGCAGCTGCTGCCGCGCTCCAGCACGGGGGAGCGGATGAACCCCTACACCTCGACGTGGTCGGGCGCGACCGAGGGCCAGGAGGCGCACGTGGTGCTGCTGGACAACGGTCGCACCCGCGCGCTGGCCGACGAGGTCGGGCGGCAGGCGCTGCGCTGCATCCGGTGCTCGGCCTGCCTGAACGTGTGCCCGGTGTACGAGCGCACCGGCGGGCACGCCTACGGCTCGGTGTACCCGGGGCCGATCGGGGCGATCCTGAACCCGCTGCTGCGCGGCACCGGCGTCGACGACCAGGTGGACTCGCTGCCCTACGCGTCCAGCCTGTGCGGCGCGTGCTTCGAAGCGTGCCCGGTGCGGATCGACATCCCCGAGGTGCTGGTGCACCTGCGGTCCAAAGTGGTCGACGCGCACCGGTCGGCGCCGAAGGCCGAGGCGGTGGCGATGAAGTCGGCGTCCTGGGTGCTGGCGGACTCGAAGCGCCTGGGCCTGGCCGAGCGCGGAATGGGTGTCGCCGGGCGGTTGCTGGGGCGGTTCGGGCGCAAGGTGATGCCCGGCGGACGGCGTGCCCTGGGCCGGTTGCCGTGGCCGGGTTCGTTGTGGAGCAACGCGCGGGACGTGCCGGCGCCACCGGTGGAGTCGTTCCGGTCGTGGTGGCGGCGGGAGGGACGGCGATGAGCGCGCGGGAGGAGATCCTCGGCCGGGTGCGGTCCGCGCTGGCCGCGGCGGACCCGTCGGAGGCGCCGGTGCCGCGCGGCTACCGTTCGGTGGTTCCGGCCGGTGACGTGGTGGAGCTGTTCGCCGAGCGGCTGGTCGACTACCGGGCCGAGCTGACGCGGTGCGCGGAGGACACGCTGCCCGCGGCGCTCGCTGACGCGCTGGGTTCCGCGGAGTCCGTGCTGGTGCCGGACGGTTTCCCGTGGCAGGTCCCCGGCGCGGTGCCGGACACCGGGCAGTCCGCGGCGGAGCTGGACCGGCTGGACGCGGTGGTGACGCTGGCGGCGCTGGCGATCGCGACGACGGGCACGATCGTGCTGGACCACGGGCCGGGGCAGGGGCGCCGGGCGGTGAACCTGGTGCCGGACCGGCACGTGTGCGTGCTGCGGACGGACCAGATCGTGCCCGGCGTGCCGCAGGCCGTGGCGGCGCTGTCCCCGGACCGCCCGCAGACGTGGATCAGCGGCCCCAGCGCGACGAGCGACATCGAGCTGAACCGGGTCGAGGGCGTGCACGGGCCGCGGACGCTGCACGTGCTGCTGGTGTCGCCGTGACGACCGCGCAGCGGCCGGACACGTTGCCGCGGGCGGACCTGAAGCTGTTGGAACTGCTCGCGGACGGCCTCCCGCTGGACGCCATCGCCCGCCGCCTGGACCTGTCGGAGCGCACCGTGCGACGCCGGCTGCGGGCGATCTGCGACCGCCTCGGCTTCGCCGCGCCCATCCAGGCCGTGGTGTGGGCCGCCCGGCGGGGACTGCTGTGAGTTCCCCGCCGGAGGCACGCCGCTAGCTGACCATCCGGAGTTCGAGGAGCCAGCCGGGGCTGTCGTAGCTGCACCGGTAGTCGACGACCGCGCCGACGCCGATCATGTCCCGGCCCTGCTGCCGGCACTTTTCGTAGGTGGCGTAGACCTTCCACGGGACCCACACGTCCTGGGTCGTCACCGTCCCGGTGTCCGTGGGGGCGGGACTGGCGCCCGCCAAGGCGGTGGTGGCCGTCCAGCCGGTGAACGTCACCGCGACCGCCAGCGCCGACACCGTGGCCAGCCTTCTCAAGCTTCGTTGCATGATGAACCTCCCAGTGGTGAAAAACCATCGTGGCGCAGCTGTGTGTCGTGAACCTGGCACGAACAGAAGTGCGCAAGCAGGCGGTACCGGGCGCGGCTACGGGTTTCCTACGGCCCCCGCGTGAGGGACGTGATGACCGGATTCGGACACCGATCTTGTTCCGGACGTGAAGTCCCCGTAACGTTCCCTCAGGTTTGAAACGATTCACCGTCGAATCAGCGGCCGTCTCCCCACCGGCCGAGGAGGAGCAGCACCGATGCGCTCTCGTTCTCGTCTCCGCAGAATCCTGATCCCGGTCACCGTCGCCGCGGCGCTGGTGTCCGGGGTCGCCCCACCGGGCGTCGCGCAGGGCGGGCTCGTCTCCGTCACCGATCTGCGCACCGCGCACCAGGACCGTCCACTCGGGACCGATGACACCACTCCCGTCCTGTCCTGGCAGAACACCGCTCAAGCCCGTCACCGCGAACAGTCCGCCTACCAGATCCAGGCCGCCACCTCGCGCGAAGCCCTCGACCGCGGCCGCGCCGACCTGTGGGACACCGGCCGCGTCACCAGCACCGACGTCGAAGCGACCTACGCCGGCCAGCCCCTCAGCAGCCGCCAGCGCGTCTACTGGCGCGTGCGCACCTGGTCCGGCCCCGCGCCCTCGGCGTGGAGCGAGCCGACCTGGTTCGAAACCGGCCTCACCGACCAGGAGGACTGGACCGCGGGCTGGATCACCAACCACGACTGGCAGCTCAGCCGCAAGCCGGCGCAGCCCGTGGTCGTCACCCTCCCCGCGCGGACCGCGCGCTACGTCCGCCTCGACGTCACCAAGCTCGGCCTCCCGCTCGCCGAGCAGCCCATCGACAGCAACAACCGCCTCGTCACCACCGGCACCCCGCGCCGCTTCCCGGACCTGACCTACCGGCTGCAGCTCGCCGAGGTGCAGGTGCGCGACTCCGCGAACCCGTCGGTCAACTTCGCCGCCGGGCGCGAAAAGTTCGTCACCGCCTCGGAGACCGAGACCATCCGCAAGGAGTGGGAGCCCGGCCTGATCGCCGACGGCCTCACCACCTCCAACCCGGAGGAGGCGAGCAACGCCGGCTACCAGAGCGCGGCGCACGACAACCCGAACGCGCCGGTGTGGGTGACGATCGACCTCGGCGCCGACCGCACCTTCGACCAGGTCGTGCTCTACCCGCGCACCGACACCCTCACCGCCGACGGCAGGACCCCCAACTTCCCCGTCGACTACACCATCCAGACCGCGACGACCGCGACCGGCCCGTTCACCGTCGCCGCTGCCGTCAAGGACCAGCCCACGCCGGAGAACTGGCTGCCCGAGGCCCTGCCGCTGTTCGCGAAGGACTTCACCGTCCAGGGCCGCGTGCAGCAGGCCCGCCTGTACGTCAGCGGCCTCGGCGTGTACGTGCCGAGCCTCAACGGCGCCCGGGTCGGCGACGCCGTGCTCGAACCCGGCAACACCGACTACGCCGACCGCGTCACCTACGCGGCTTACGACGTGACCGGCCAGCTCCGCGGCGGCGCGAACACCATCGGCATCGCGGTCGGCAACGGCACCGCGGACGCGCTGCACACCTCCGGCCGCTACCGCAAGTTCGCCCGCACCGCCAGCGACCCGCAGGTGATCGCGCAGCTCGAGCTGACCATGGCCGACGGCAGTGTGCAGCCCATCGTCACGGACCCGTCGTGGCGCACCGCGCTCGGCCCGACGACGGCGTCCAACTGGTACGGCGGCGAGGACTACGACGCCCGCCGCGAGATCCCGGGCTGGGACGCGCCGGGCGCCAACCGCGCCGCGTGGGCGCCTGCCACCGCCGTCGCCCCGCCCGCGCCGACCACCAAGCTCACCGCGCGCAGCGGCGAGCCGGTCCGCGTCGTCGAGCAGCTGCCCGGCGCGGAGGTGTCCCGGCCCGCGCTCGGCGTGCGGGTGTTCGACCTCGGCCGCAACATCGCCGGCATCCCGCAGATCACGCTGACCGCCCCGGCGGGCACCACGGTCCGCGTCTTCCCGGCCGAGGCGTTGCGCAACGGGCGGGTCGACCAGTCGAAGTCCAACGTCGGCGCGCCCATCTGGGACAGCTTCACCGGCAAGGGCGGCACCCAGACCTGGCACCCCGAGTTCTCCTACCACGGCTTCCGCTACCTGGAGGTCGTCGGCGTCCCCGACGACGCGCGGTTGTCGGTCACCGGCCTGCGCATCATGGCCGACAACGACTCCGCGGGCGAGTTCACCACGTCCGACGAGATCGTCAACGGCATCCACCGCCTCACCCGCCACGCGCTGGAGAACAACATGCAGAGCGTGCTCACCGACTGCCCGAGCCGGGAGAAGCTGGGCTGGCTGGAGCAGGACCACCTGGCGTTCGACACGATCGCCCGCAACTACGACGTCGAGGCCTACCTCGGCAAGATCGTGCAGGACATCGCCGACGGCCAGGAGGCCTCCGGCATGGTGCCGAGCACCGTCCCGGACTACGTGACGCTGGCAGGCAGTTACCGCGACGACCCGAACTGGGGCGGCGCCCTGGTCCTGCTGCCGCTCAAGGCCTACCGCACCTACGGCGACGACGAGCTGCTGCGCACCTACTACCCGGCGATGCAGCGGTACCTGTCCTATCTGGAGGGACAGGCCGCGCGCTGGATCGACGGCGGGGTCTACGACTACAGCCTCGGCGACTGGATCACCACGGAGAAGCCCGTGATGCCGCGTGCGATCACCGGCACGTTCGGGGTGTGGGCCATCGCCGACGGGCTCGCGCAGGTCGCCAAGGCGCTCGGCCGTGACGCCGACGCGGCCGCCTACCGCGCCCGCGCCGACGACCTCGCCCGGAAGGTGTGGGTGAAGTACTACAACCCGGCCACCGGCCTGTTCGGCGGCGGCGGGCAGGGCGCGACCGCACTGGCACTGGACATGGGCGCGGTGCCCGCGGACCTGCGGGCCGCGCAGGTGCAGCACCTCGTGGACAGCATCCAGGCCACCGGCTGGCACCTGATCATGGGTGAGATCTCGTTCCCGTCCGTGCTGCGCGTGCTGTCCGCGGCCGGGCGCGACGACGTCGTCTACCTGATCGCGACCCAGACCACCAGCCCCAGCCTCGGTTTCCAGGTCAAGGCCGGGCTGACCGCGCTCGGCGAGACCTGGGACGGCGGCAGCGGCCAGTCGCAGAACCACTTCATGCTCGGCGCGATGGACGGCTGGCTGCAGACGCGGCTGACCGGCATCGAGCAGACGGCCGATTCCACCGGCTTCCGGCGCCTGCTGATCGACCCGGCGGTGGTCGGCGACCTGACCTCGGCGTCGGGCAAGTACGAGAGCACCTACGGCGAGGTCCGCACCTCCTGGACGCGCACCGGCGGCGAGTACCGGCTGGAGGTCACCGTCCCGGTGGGCGCCACTGCCGAGGTGCACGTGCCGTTCGCCGGTCACGTCCCGCCGGTCGCCGACGGCGCCCGCTTCGTCCGCGTGGACGGCGGCGAAGCCGTGTTCGAGGCCGGCTCCGGCTCCTGGACCTTCCGCTCGCGAGTGTCCTGAGAGGACGACACCATGAGAAGACTCGTCTCCGTCCTGCTCGCGGCTGTGACGGCGGCCGGACTGGCCGCCGCGCCCGCCGTGGCCCAAACCCCCGATCGCCCGCCCGCCGCGACCACCGACCTGTCCCGTTTCGACCCGGCCGCCTTCGCGAACCCGCCGAAGGACAGCCGCCCGAGCGTCTACTGGTACTGGAACAACACGATCACGCCGGAGATCACCGACCGGCAGATGGCCGAGATGCGGGACAAGGGCATCTACGAGGCCGTGGTCTTCCCGTACGGCGGCGCGTCGATGCAGCCGGCCTTCCTCACCGAGGAGTGGTTCACGCTCATCGAGCACGTCCTGCGTGAAGCGCAGCGCACGGGCATGAAGATGTGGCTGTTCAACGACAACAACTTCCCGAGCGGCCGGGCCGGCCTGAAGGTCGCCGAAGAGCACCCGGAGCTGCGGCTCAAGGGGCTGCTGCGGTCCAGCCGGGTGGTTACCGGACCGGCGACGGTGACCCTCGCCGAGACCACCGGACTGGCCGTGGACACCGGGAAGCTCGTCGTCGACCCGGCGACCAAGCCGGGCGGCGCGGCGATCACGACCGGCGCCGGCTGGACCGACTACACGGTCACCGGCAAGGTCACGCTCACCACCGGCGGCACCCAGCTGATGGTGCGCAGCGACGGCACGAACGGCTACCTGGTCGACGTGGACGTCAAGGGCAACACGAGCGTGTGGCGGGTCGACGGGGACCGGCGCACCCGCCTCACCACCGGCATCCCGACGCCAGGGTTCTCCGCGACCCGCGCGCAGACGGTCACGGTGACGGTCTCCGGGAACACGATCACGCCGAAGATCAACAACACCGTGCAGCCCGCTGCCACCGATGCCACGTATGCCACCGGCTCGGTCGCGGTGTCGGCCGAGGGCACCCAGCGGTCGCAGTGGGACAACCTGTCGGTGACCGCGCCCGGCGGCACGGCGTTGTGGTCGTCCAACTTCGACGACGCCCGGGTGCTCGCGGACTTCCCGGCGACCCGGGTCAACCTGGCCGGGATCACCGCCGCGGCGGCGCGCCCGGCGGGCACGGCCGACCACCGGACCGCGGTCGAGCTGGACCCGGCGAAGGGCACCTGGCAGGTCCCGGCCGGCCAGTGGCAGGTCGACGTGTACTCGCAGGCGCTGCTGCGCGACGACTCCAGCGGTTACGTGCGCGGCTACCTGGACCTGCTCGACCCGGCGGCCACGGACGCGTTCATGGACACCGTGCCCGGCGAGTACGTGCGGCGGTTCCCGTGGGCGATGGGCACCGTGGTGCCCGGGTTCTGGGACGACGAGCCGTTCATCGCCTCCGCGCAGCCGCACCCGTTCAAGCGGCTGCCCGCCTCGCCGGGCCTGGCTCAGGCGATCGTCGCCGCGGGCGGCACGCCCGGTGTCGCCTACATGGGCGCGGCGGACGGTCTGGATCCCACCGCCGACCCGGCCGCCGGGTACTACTGGCGCGCGGTGAACAACCTGTTCGCCACGAACTACTACCAGCGCGAGGCCGAGTGGATGGCGCGGCACGGCCTGCAGCTGCTGACCAACCCGCTGCTGGACGAGGAGGGCCCGCAGCAGCGCATGCACTCCACCGGTGACCTGAGCAAGGACAACCAGTGGGCGCAGGTGCCGGGCAGCGACATGATCACCGGCGACTACACGCTCGGCGAGCAGACCATGCTGGGCCGCAACGCCGCGTCCGCCGCGCACCAGAGCGGCGCGCCGCGCGTGGTGATGGAGACGTTCGGCAACTCGGGCTGGCAGGTGGCGCCGGAGTTCATGCACGCCACGACGGGTGCGCTCGCGGCGCGCGGCGTGAATCTGACGTTCCTGCACGCCATGTGGACGGACGAGAACTCGGTGAACTTCCCGCCGCCGTTCGGTCCGCGCAGCACGTTCTGGGCGGACATGCCCGCGGTCGACGAGTGGATCGGCCGCGTGATGGAGCTGGGCCGCGGCGAGAACCTGGCGCGGACCGTGCTCGTGCAGCCGCAGCGGGCGGCCGAGCAGACCCGGGTGGCCGACGCCGAGCACTCGCTGGACGGGCAGTTCGCGGATGCCGCGTACGCGCTGGAGCGGGGTCAGGTCGACTTCGACCTGGTGAGTGACTCGTCGTTGTCCGGCGATCCGGTGGCGCGGTTCCAGGCCGTGGCACGCGCCGGCCAGCTGCACGTCGGCGAGGCGTCCTACCAGCTGGTGGTACTGCCGGAGACGCCGGTGCTGGACGTGGAGACGGTGCGCACGCTGGCGCGGTTCGTGCAGGTCGGCGGGCACGTGGCCGCGGTCGGCCCGCTGCCGGCGCGGGAGGCGCGCGGCCGGGACGCCGAGCTGGCGGGCGAGCTGCGCCGCCTGTTCGGTGACGCGGGTGTTGAGTGGCAGCGTCGCGGCGCCGGCTCGGTCGCGGTCGTCGGTGATGCCGAAGCGTTGCCGGGGCTGGCCCGGGCGTACGCGGCGGCTCGCTTGGAGCCGGCGGTGCCGAGCGTGCGGGTCTCGCGGACCGCGCGGGGCAAGGACGTCGCGTACCTGCTGAACAACGAGAGCGACCAGGTCGTGACGACGACGGCGACGTTCCCCAGCGGGGGCGTCCCGGAGATCTGGGACCCGCGCACCGGATCGACCCGCACGGCGACGGCGTACCGGGCGGAGCGGGACGGCGTGGCGGTGCCGGTGCGGCTGCAGCCGTACGAGACGCTCGCGGTGGTCTTCCGCCACGGCGTCCGGGAAACCGCGCACCTGACCGACGGCACGCTGCCTGCGGAGGTGGTCACGGTGGACGGACGGTCGTTGCAGGCCACGGTGATCGCCGACAAGCCCGGCGATTACCGCCTGTCGGGCGCGGCGAACGGCCGGAGCTACGGCGGGGTGGCGACCGTGACGGACGCGCTGACCCCGATCCCGCTGGCGGGCTCGTGGCGGGTGCGGCTGGAGAAGCCTGGCGCCGTGGAGGCGGAGCGGCCACTAGGTTCGTGGACGGCCTTCGACCCGACGTTCTCCGGCAGCGCCGTCTACTCGACGACGGTGTCCCTGACCGCGCAGGACCTGGCGAACCGCCGCCTGGTCCTGGACTTGGGCGAGGTGCACGACCTGGCCACGGTGACCGTGAACGGCTCCGCGCTGCCCACAGCGCTGTGGCGACCGTACACAGTGGACGCGACAGCGTGGTTGAAGCCCGGCGAGAACACGATCGCGGTGTGGGTGACCAACACGCTGGCCAATTCGCGCAACAAGATCCTGCCGTCGGGTCTGGTCGGCCCGGTGGTGCTGCGGCCGCAGGCCGTAGTGACCGCGCGCCTGGACCAGGGCCGCTGAGGCCCCGGTGCTGCCCTCGGCGTTGTTCGGGGGCAGCACCGGCTCGATTTCCCCATTCCCCGAGTTTCCCCGGAGTCTCCCCATGACCGGACTCACCCGCCGCACCTCTACACAGTGGACGCCACACCGTTGAAGCCTGGCGAGAACACGATCCTGTCGCCTGACCTGGTCGGCCCATAGTGCTGCGGCCGCAAGCCGTGGTGACCGCGCGCCTGGACCAGGGCCGCTGAGGCCCCGGTGCTGCCCTCGGCGTCGGGGGCAGCACCGGCGCCTCCTTCGATCCCCAACCCCCGGAGTGCCCCATGACCAGACTCACCCGCCGCACCTTCCTCGGCGCCAGCGCCGCCTTCGGGCTCGCCGCGGCGCTTCCCTCCATCCCGCCCGCGCTGGCCGCGCCCGGCAGACCGTTCGCGCAGCGCTTCGCCACCCCCGGCACCGACACGGCCGCCAAGTTCCGCTGGTGGTGGCCGCACGGCCTGGTCGACCTAGGCGAGATCGCCCGCGAGGTCGACCAGATCGCCGACGCCGGTTTCGGCGGCGTCGAGATCCAGGACGTGCACCACAGCGTCCGCGCCGACCTCGACCCCGCCGGCCATGGCTGGGGCACCCCGGCCTGGCTCGCCGCCGTGGAGACCGCCCTGCGCCGCGCCAAGGACCGCCACCTGCGCGTCGATCTGGCGCTCGGCCCGTGCTGGCCGACCGCCGTCCCCACCATCACCCCCGACGACCCGGCCGCCTGCAAGGAACTCGCCCACGGCGTGACCTACGTGCAGGGCGGCACCGTCTACTCCGGACCGCCGCCGGCCGCCGTCGAGCCGCCCGAGGAGGGCGTGCACAAGCAGGACCTCCTCGCCGTCCAGGTCGCCAAGGTCATCGGGTCCACCACGGCCGCCACCGTCACCCTCGACCCCGCGACCGTCCGCACCCTCGGCGACGGCGAGACCTGGACCGCGCCCGAGGGCACCTGGGCCGTCATCGCCTACTGGTTGCGGGGCTCCGCGCAGCAACCGGAAGCCGGCCCGCACACGGAGCCGGCGTCCTACGTCGTCGACCACTTCAGCCGCGCCGGCGTGCAGGCCGTGATCGACGTGTGGAACTCGGTCATCCTCACCCCGGCCATCCGCCGCCTGCTCCGCGAGACCGGCGGCGACCTGTTCGAGGACTCGCTGGAGATCGAGACCGAGGCGACCCCCTGGACGCCCGATCACCTCGCCGAGTTCCGCCGCCGCGCCGGCTACGACCTGCTGCCGTACCTGCCGGTCATCGTGCAGCGCAACGAGAAGTACCCGTTCACCTTCGACGCCGAGACGACCAACCACGTCCGCGACGACCACAACCAGGTCCTGTCCGACCTCTACCACGACAACCACTTGCTCCCGCTGCGCGACTTCGCGCACAGCCTCGGCATGACCCTGCGCGTGCAGCCCTACGGCCTGCCCACCGACGCGATCCGCAGCGCCGCGCTGCTCGACGTGCCGGAGAGCGAGTCGCTGGGCTTCAAGAACCTCGACGACTACCGCGTGCTCGCCTCCGGCCGCGACATGGGCGGGCGGCAGCTGCTGTCCTGCGAGTCCGCCGCCTACGCCAACGGCGCCTACAGCACGACCTGGGACAAGGTGCTGCAGACCATGGGCAGCGTCTTCGCCGGTGGCGTCAACCAGGCCGTCCTGCACGGGTTCTCCTACGCGTCGGCGCCGGGCGCGGCGTGGCCGGGCTTCGCGGCGTTCTCGCCGTACAACGGCAACGGCATCGGCTACGCCGAGGCGTGGGGCCCCCGCCAGCCGACGTGGGGCCACGTGCCCGACATCGCGGGCTGGTTCGCCCGCACGCAACTGGTGCTGCGCGCCGGTGTGCAGAAGACCGACATCGCGTTCTTCCGGCAGAAGGGCTGGACGTCCACCGGCATCGGCGCGCCGTGGGCGACCAACGACGGCATTCCGGTCGGCTGGACCCACGGCTTCCTCAGCGAGGCGATGCTCGACCTGCCCAGCGCGGTCGTGCGCGACGGCCGCCTCGCCCCCGACGGTCCCGCGTACAAGGCGCTGGTCCTCGACGGCGACATCTTCCGCAACAAGGAACACACCCTGTCCGTGCACGCCGCGCGGCGGTTGCTCGACCTCGCCCGCGCCGGCCTGCCGATCGTGGTGGTCGGCAGCTGGACCGACGTGCACGCGGCCGGCATCGCCCTGCCCGGCGAGAACGACCAGCTCCGGACCCTGCTGGCCCAGCTCGCCGCCCTGCCGCGGGTGCGGGTGGCCGCGGACGCCAACGGCATTCCCGGCGCGCTCGCCGACCTCGGCGTGACCCGCGACGTCGAGTACGACCGGTCGACGATCATGACCGTGCACCGGGTCGAGGACGGCGTGGACTACTACTACGTCGCCAATGCCCGGCACGCCGAGAACCGCCGGATCACGGCCGTGGACCAGGACGTCTGGCTCACCTCCCGCGACCGCTCGGCGGTGCCGTACCTGCTCGACGCGTGGACGGGGCGCGTCGAGCGCATCGGCCGGTTCGAGCGCGCCGGAGACAAGGTGCGGGTGCGGGTCGCCCTCAACCCGGGGCAGTCGATGCTGATCGGCTTCGGCCCGAGCGACCGCGCCCCGCACGCCACCGCCTCCGACGGCGACGTCCGGTTCGACGGCGGCAAGCTGGTCCTGCGCGCCACCGCGGCCGGCGCCTACTCGACCACGTTGTCCACCGGTCGTGTCGTCCGCACCACCGTGGACGCGGTGCCCGCGCCCGTGCCGCTCACCGCGTGGGACCTCGAGGTCGAGGACTGGCAGCCCGGCGCGACGCCCACCGAGACGGTCAAGACGACGCACCGGCTCAGCCTGACCGCCCTGGCCGCGTGGTCGGCGATCCCGGAACTGCAGGACGTCTCCGGTGTCGGCCGCTACCGCACGACGGTCGACCTCGGCTCGTGGCGTCCCGGCCTCGGCGCCTACCTCGAACTCGGCGAGGTGTTCGACACCTACCGCGTCAAGGTCAACGGCCGCGCCCTCCCGCCGGCCGATGTGCTCGACCCGGTGGTGGACGTCGGGCCGTGGTTGCGCCCCGGCCGCAACAGCATCGAGGTCGAGGTCGCCACGACGCTGCTCAACCGGCTGCGCGTGAGCAACCCCGCGGTGTTCGGCATCGCCACCCGCCAGGCCTACGGGCTGGTCGGGCCCGCCCGGCTGGTGCCGTACCGCCAGGAGGAGCTCCGATGACGGCCTTCACCCGGCGCGGTGTCTTCGGGCTGGCTGCGGCGGCGGGGCTGGTCGCGGCGCTGCCACCGGCCACCGCGGTCGCGGACACCGCCCGGCCGCGCCCGCTCGAACTCGGCCGCGTCCGCCTGCTCGACTCGCGCTACCGGCAGAACATGGAGCGGACCGTCGCGTACCTGCGGTTCGTCGACGCCGACCGGCTGCTGCACATGTTCCGGGTCACCGCGGGCCTGCCCAGCACGGCCGAACCGTGTGGCGGCTGGGAGGCGCCCGACATCCAGCTGCGCGGCCACACCACTGGCCACCTGCTGTCCGGTCTCGCGCTGGCGGCCGCCAACACCGGCGACACCGAGCTGGCCGCCAAGGGTGCGAGCATCGTCGCCGCGCTGGCCGAATGCCAGGCCGCCGCGCCCGCCGCCGGGTTCACCGAGGGCTACCTTTCGGCGTTCCCCGAGCGGGCCTTCGCCGATCTCGAAGCGGGCAAGGTCGTGTGGGCGCCCTACTACACGATCCACAAGATCATGGCCGGGCTGCTCGACCAGTACCGCCTGCTCGGCAACCGGCAGGCGCTCGACGTGCTGCTCGGCATGGCGCGGTGGGCCCGCGCCCGCATGGCGAACCTGACGCGCGAGGCGCAGCAGAAGGTGCTGCACACCGAGTTCGGCGGCATGAACGAGACCCTGGCGAGCCTCGCCCTGGTCACCGGCGACCGGCAGCACCTGGAGACGGCGAAGCTGTTCGACCACGACGAGATCTTCGTGCCGCTGTCCCAGCGGCGGGACACGCTCGCCGGGCGGCACGCCAACACCGACATCGCCAAGATCGTCGGCGCCGCGGTCGAATGGGACGCCACCGGGGAGGAGTACTACCGCACGATCGCGACCTACTTCTGGGACCAGGTCGTGCACCACCACACCTACGTCATCGGCGGCAACGCCAACGCCGAGTTCTTCGGCCCGCCGGACCAGATCGTCAGCCAGCTCGGCGAGAACACCTGCGAGAACTGCAACAGCTACAACATGCTCAAGCTGAGCCGTCTGCTGTTCCTGCGGGATCCGTCGCGCACCGACTACCTGGACTACTCGGAGTGGACCCTGCTCAACCAGATGCTGGGGGAGCAGGACCCGGACTCCGCGCACGGGTTCGTCACCTACTACACCGGCCTCGTCCCCGGCGCGCAGCGCAAGGGCAAGGAAGGCGTGGTGTCGGACCCCGGCACGTACTCCAGTGACTACGGCAACTTCACCTGCGACCACGGCACCGGCCTGGAGACGCACGTGAAGTACGCCGAGAACATCTACTACGCCGCCGACGACGGGCTGTGGGTCAACCAGTTCATACCGTCCGAAGTGGACTACGGCGGTGTCCGGATCCGACTGGAGACCGAGTACCCCTACGACGAAACCGTGCGGCTGCACGTTTCCGGCGCCGGTGCTTTCGCGCTGCGGGTGCGGATCCCGTCTTGGGCGACGCACGCGAGGCTGTTCGTCAACGGCGAGGCGATGCGCGCCGAGCCCGGCCGGTTCGCCGTGGTGGGGCGGCGGTGGCGCGACGGTGACGTGGTGGAGCTGCGGCTGCCGATGACCGTTCAGTGGCGGCCGGCGCCGGACAACCCCGCTGTGCACGCCCTCACCTACGGCCCGCTGGTGCTCGCCGCCCGCCACGGCGACTCCGTGCCCGCGGTGATCCCCACGGTCGACCCGCGGTCGCTGCGGCGCGAGCCGGGGCGGGCGGAGTTCAGCGTGCAGGCCGGGGACCGGCGGCTGCGGCTGAGCCCGTTCCTGGACGTGCACCACGAGCACTACAGCGTGTACTTCGCGTTGCCGCCGTCGCGTCCCGCGCCGCGGACGGTCGCCGTGTTCCCGCTGCGCGACGCGCGGGAGAGCACCGGCCGGTGGCCGGACGCGGAGCTCGCCGGCGGCGCGGTGTTCGGCGATCGCGGCGTGGAACTCGACGGCGCCGGCGCGCACGTGCGGCTGCCCGCCGGACTGTTCGCGAACCTCACCGCGGCGACGATCGCGATGTGGGTGCGGGCCGACACCATAGTGAACTCCACGCGCGTGTTCGACCTCGGGTTCAACGCCCAGTCCTACGCCTTCCTCACGCCGCGCACCGGCCTCGGTCGGGCCCGATTCGCGATGAAGCTGGCCGGCATGGAGGGCGAGGACTTCGCTGACGCCGCGGTGCCCTTTCGCCGGGGTGTGGACGCACGTCGCGGTGACGCTGGGCGAGCGGATCCGGCTGTACTTCGACGGCGAGCTGACCGGGGAGAACCCGGCGCCCCGCATGAGCCCGCTGCTGCTCGGCGCGACGCAGCTGAACTACCTGGGCCGCTCGCAGAACGTCAAACACCCCTACCTGGACGGCGCGGTCGCGGACTTCCGCCTGTACGGCCGCGAGCTGACCGCCGCCGAGATCCGGGAGGTGGCCGCGGCGAGCTGACGCGACGTCGGAAAACCGCCAGCCTGGCCGTTCCCGTGCGGCCAGGCTGGTGCCATGACCACTGCTGCTGTCCGGTTCCGGGTCCACCCGATCGACCCCGGCGAGCTGAACTGCGTGCGCGCCGGCGGACTCGACGTGTCGGGTCGCCCGGTCGAGCGAATCTACGCCGACGGCGGGGAACCGCTGCGGTGCTGCCTGCGCGACGCCAGGACGGGTGAACGCTGCCTGCTGTTCGGGTACGAGCCGCGGCTGCCCGGGAAAGCGAGCCCCTACCGCGAGATCGGCGCCGTGTTCGTGCACGCCAGGGACTGCGGCGGGCCCGCGCGCACGGACGAGTACCCGCGGGAGTGGCTGGGCCGGCCGCAGGTGCTGCGCGCGTACGACCACCGCGGCTGGATCCACCCCGCGACGACGGTGCACGACGGCACCGACCCGGTCGCCGCGCTCGGCGAGGTGCTGGCCGCGCCCGGGGTGGTCGAGGTGCACAGCCGCAACGTCGCTTACGGCTGCTTCATGTTCGCCGCGACCGCCGGGTGAAGCCCTGCGGCCCCGGCCCGCCGCCCATACCATCGCTGCATGCGTCTCGATCTGAGCGGGAAGACGGCACTGGTCACCGGTTCGACGCAGGGCATCGGCACGGCGATCGCGCTCGGGCTGGCGCGGGCGGGCGCCCGGGTCGCCGTCAACGGCCGCAGCGCGGACAAGGTGACGAAGGCGATCGAGCAGCTGACCGCCGAGGTGCCTGACGCCCAGGTGGTGCCGGTGGTCGCCGACATCGCGAGCGAGCAGGGCGCGCGCGACGCGCTGGACCAGCTGCCGCGCGCCGACATCCTGGTCAACAACCTGGGCATCTTCGGGTCCGCCGATCCGTTGGAGATCAGCGACGACGAGTGGCGCCGGTACTTCGAGGTGAACGTGCTCGCCGCGGTTCGGCTCACCCGCGCCTACCTGCCCGGCATGACCGAGCGGGGCTGGGGCCGCGTCCAGTACATCGCGAGCGACTCGGCGATCGTCATCCCGGCCGAGATGATCCACTACGGCATGTCGAAAACGGCGCTGCTGGGCGTTTCCCGCGGATTCGCGAAGGCCGCCGCGGGCACCGGGGTGACCGTGAACGCCGTGATCGCCGGGCCGACGCACACCGGCGGCGTGGAGGACTTCGTGTACCAGCTCGTCGACCGCGACCTGCCGTGGGACGAGGCGCAGAAGGAGTTCATGCGCGTGCACCGGCCGCAGTCGTTGCTGCAGCGCCTGATCGAGCCGGAGGAGATCGCGAACATGGTGGTCTACCTCAGCTCGCCGCAGGCGTCGGCGACGACCGGGGCGGCAGTGCGCGTGGACGGCGGATACGTGGATTCGATCGTGCCCTGACCGGACGGGGGAGGCGTCATGACCAAGCGCATCGTGATCGTCGGCGGTGGTTTCGCCGGCTTCTCGGCGGCCCGTGCACTGCTCAAGACCCTCCCGCCGGATTCCGGCACGGAGATCGTGCTGGTCAACCGCACCGACTACTTCCTGTACCTGCCGCTGCTGCCCGAGGTCGCGGCGGCGGTGATCGACCCGCGGCGCGTCACTGTGTCGCTGCCCGCCGCGCTGCCCGGAATCCGGCTCGCGCTCGGCGAGGTGACGGCGCTGGCGCTGGACGACCGCAAGCTGACGTACGTGGACCCGGAGGGCACGTCGCGCGGGCTCGAGTACGACCGCCTGATCATCGCGGTCGGCAGCGTCAACAAGCTGCTGCCGATCCCCGGCATCGCCGAGCACGCGCACGGGTTCCGCAGCGTGTCGGAGGCGTTGTTCCTGCGTGATCACGTGATCCGGCAGGTCGAGCTGGCGGCCGCGGCGGACGACCCGGCGGAGCGGGACGCGCGCTGCACCTTCGTCGTGGTCGGCGCCGGTTACACCGGGACCGAGGTGGCCGCGCAGGGGCCGCTGTTCACCAGCGCCATCGCGCGGCACCACCGCGAGCTGGACGGGCAGCGGATGCGGTGGCTGCTGCTGGACCTGGCGCCCAAGGTGCTGCCCGAGCTGGACCGCAGGCTGTCGCGCGCCGCGGACCGGGTGCTGCGGCGGCGGGGCGTGGAGATCATGACGGAGACGTCAGTGAAGGAGGCCACGACCGACGGCGTCCTGTTGACGACCGGTGATTTCGTGCCCACCCGGACGCTCGCGTGGTGCGTCGGTGTGCGCCCCGACCCGCTGGTGGAGTCCGCGGGTGTCGCGACCCAGCGGGGGCGGCTCTGCGTCGAGCCCACGCTGGTCGTGCCCGGCCACCCGGACGTGTTCGCCTGCGGCGACGCCGCGGCAGTGCCGGACCTGACCCGGCCGGGCGAGGTGACGGCGATGACGGCCCAGCACGCCACGCGGCAGGGCACCCTGGCCGGGCTCAACGTGGCGGCGACCCTCGGGTACGGCGAGGTGCGCCAGTACAAGCACCACGACCTCGGTTTCGTGGTCGACCTGGGCGGCGCCCAGGCGGCGGCCAACCCGTTGCACGTCCCGCTGTCCGGCCTGCCGGCGAAGGCGGTGACACGCGGCTACCACCTGATGGCGATGCCGGGAAACCGCATCCGGACCGCGGTGGACTGGGCGCTGGACGCGACGATCGGCCGCCAGACGGTGCAGCTCGGGCTGGTGCGCTCGGACGAGGTGCCGCTGGAGACGTCGCAGGTGCGTTGACCGTCTTCTTTGGACTCTGGGACTCGGTCCCGGTCGACTGGGATTGCGGGCACCGGCAAACCGGACCATCAAAGTGCTGGTGGAGGCCAATGGTCAGGTCCAGGTGCTCATCGAGGCCAAGAAGATCAACGATCCCTTGCGCATCGAGCACGCACCGCAGCTCTTCCGGTACTTCGCGGTCACGAACGCGCGGATCGCCATTCTGACCAACGGTGAGGTCTACGAGTTCTACACCGACCTCGACGCGCCCAACCACATGGACTCCAAGCCCTTCCTGGTGCTGAACTTCTCGGACATCGACGAGACCCTCCTGCCGGAGCTCGCCAAGCTGGCGAAGGACTCCTTCAACCTCGAATCGGTCATCAGCGCCGCCGGTGAATTGAAGTACATCGGCCAGTTGAAGCGCGTGTTGGCGGCTCAGTTCAAACAGCCGGAGGACGAATGGGTGCGTTTCCTGACCACCCGGGTCTACGACGGCTCCTTCACTCAGCGGGTCCGCGACCAGTTCGTGCCGTTGGTCGACAAGGCCATGCGGCAGTTCCTCAACGAGCAGGCGTCCTGCTCGACGACAACAACCGCAAGCCCGTCGCGCGGCTCTGGTTCAACCGCAGCCAGAAGTACCTCGGCGTGTTCGACGAGAACAAGGTCGAGACGCGCATTCCCATCGAATCGTCCGAGGACATCTACCAGCACGCGGACCATCTGCGGACGACGGTGCGCCGGTATCTGGGCCGCCCTGTGGCGGTTGTGGAGCCGGGCGCCGGCGCCAGTCCGGTTCCCCTGCAGGCCTGAGGCGTTCGCAAGCGCCTCCCCGCGGCGGTTCCCCGCTGCGCGCATCCGCGCGAATGCCGGTGTGCCTGAATGTGCACGCCCTCCAACCCGTTGACGCCCGCGCCCTTGACTTCCGCGCCACCCGGGACCAAGCTGTCCGTCAGGCGGACACTGGTCCGAAAGTGAAGAGGTGCGGTGATGGACCTCGGTCTGGCGCTGCTGCGGCTCCTACTCGCCGCGCTGCTGTTCGGCCACAGCACGCAGAAGCTGCTGGGCTGGTTCCACGGCGCCGGCCGCGCGGGCACCGCCCAGGTCTTCGAACAGTGGGGCTTCGTCCCGGGGCGCCGGCTCGTCGTCGTCGCGGCACTGGCCGAGCTCGCGGGCGCCGGGAGCTTCGCGCTGGGGCTGCTCACCCCCGGCGGCGCCGCGGTGATCATCGGGACCATGGCCGTCGCCGCGGTCGCCACCGCTCCCAACGGCTTCTGGGCGCAGCGGGGCGGCTGCGAGGTGCCCTTCTGCTACGGCGCGCTCGCCCTCGTCCTCGCGTTCACCGGTCCCGGCGCCTGGTCCCTGGACCACGCCCTGAACCTGCACTTCGGCCCGTGGTGGGGCCTCGGCGCGCTCGCGCTCGGGCTGCTCGCCGCCGCCGTCCCCCTCACCGCCCGCGCCCGCGTGCTGCGCGCGCGGGCCACGACCACCACGAGGTGACCCATGACCGGCCCCATCCTGTTCCGCGACGCCACGATCCTGTCCATGGACCCGGCGATCGGCGACCTCGACGGCGGCGACCTCCTCGTCCGCGGCGACCGCATCGAGCAGGTCGGGCACAACCTGGAAGCACCGCCCGGAACAACCGTCGTCGACGCGCGAGGCGGCATCCTCCTGCCCGGCATGGTCGACACCCACCGGCACATGTGGCAGACCGCCCTGCGCGGCCTCGGCGCCGACTGGACCCTGTCCCAGTACTTCGTCTTCTACTACCTGAACTGGGGCAAGATCTTCCGCCCCGAGGACATCCACGCAGGCAACCTGCTGTCCGCCATCGAGGCACTCGACGCCGGCGTCACCACCACCGTCGACTGGTCCCACGGCCTGCAGACCCCAGAACACGGGGACGCCGCCGTCGAGGCCCTGCGCGCGGTGCCCGGCCGCTTCGTCCTCGCCTACGGCAACCTCCTCGGCGCGCCCTGGGAATGGGCCAACTCCACGGAGTTCCGCGCGTTCGTCGACCGCCACTTCACCTCCCGCGACGACATGCTCGGCATGCAGCTGGCCTTCGACGTCACCGGCGACGCGGCGTTCCCCGAGAAGGGCGCCTTCGAGGCCGCCCGCGAACTCGACCTGCGCGTCACCACGCACGCCGGCGTCTGGGGCGCCACCGGCGACGACGGCATCCGCCTCATGTGGGACAACGGCTTCTGCACGCCCGGCGTCACCTACGTGCACGCGGCGACCCTGAGCGAGGACTCCTACCAGCGCATCGCGGCCTCCGGCGGCACCGCGTCGGTCTCCACCGAGAGCGAGCAGAGCGCCGGCCAGGGCTACCCGCCCACCTGGCAGCTGCGCAGGCACGGCATCCCGGTGTCCCTGTCGATGGACACCAGCGTGTGGTGGAGCGGCGACCTGTTCTCCGCCATGCGCGCGACGCTGTCCGCGGACCGGTCGCGCGAGCACCTCGAAGCCCACGCGGCGGGCGAAACCGTGGTGCACAACAAACTCCGCGCCCGCGACGTCGTCGAGTGGGCCACCATCGGCGGCGCCCGCGCCCTCGGCCTGGACGACCGGATCGGCTCGCTCACCCCGGGCAAGAAGGCCGACGTCGTGCTCATCAAGAACGACCGCTCACCGGTGATGTTCCCCGTCCTGCACCCCTACGGACACGTCGTCTACCAGGCCGGGCGCGGCGACGTGCACACCGTGCTGGTCAACGGGACCGTCGTCAAACGCGACCACCAGCTCGTCGTCCCGGGCCTGGACCGGGCACGGGCCGCGGTCGAGGCGACCGTGTCCTACGCGCGGTCCACCATGGGCGAGGAGGCGTGGCAGCAGGCCCGCGAGCCGGAGATCCCGGCGACCGAGGTGATCCCCAATCCCTACACCTACACGGACTACACGGGCGACGGCGTCGCCGTGCAGCACGCGGACGCATGACGGACATGAGTCCGAACAGCGGCCCGCTCTCGGGTGTCCTGATCGCGGACTTCTCCCGGATCCTGGCGGGCCCGTACGCCACCATGCTCCTCGCCGACCTGGGCGCGGACGTGGTCAAGGTGGAGGGCCCGGCCGGGGACGACACGCGCTCGTGGATGCCGCCGGTTCGTGACGGCGTGTCGACTTATTACCTGGGCATCAACCGGGGCAAGCGGTCGATCGCGCTGGACCTTCGCGACGAGGCGGACGCCGGCGTGGCGCGGGAGCTGGCGCGCCGGGCCGACGTGCTGATCGAGAACTTCAAGCCGGGCGGGCTGGGCAAGTACGGCCTGGACTTCGAGGCCGTGCGGCAGGGCAACCCGGGCATCGTCTACGCCTCGATCAGCGGCTTCGGCTCCGGCGCCGGCCGGGACGTGCCGGGTTACGACCTGATGGTGCAGGCGATCTCCGGTCTGATGTCGCTGACCGGCGATCCGGACGGGCCGCCGTACCGGGCGGGCATCTCGGTGTTCGACGTGATGGCGGGCAACCACGCGGTGATCGGGATCCTGGCGGCGCTGCGACACCGGGAGGCGACCGGGCAGGGACAGCACGTCGAGGTGAACCTGTTGTCCTCGGCGCTGACCGGGCTGGTCAACCACAGTTCCGCGTACGTGGCGGGCGGCACCGTGCCGTACCGGATGGGCAACGCGCACCCGAGCGTGTTCCCGTACGAACCGCTGCCGACGGCGGACAACGACCTGATCGTGGCGGCGGGCAACGACGCGCAGTTCGTCAAGCTCTGCCAGGTCCTGGGCATCCCGGAGATCGCGGAGGACGAGAGGTTCGCCCGCAACGCCGACCGCACCGCCAACCGCGAGGAGCTGCGGCCGATCCTCGTGGACCGGCTCAAGCACCGTGGCGCGGTGGAATGGTTCGACCTGCTGGTGGCGGCCGGGGTGCCGTGCGGGCCGATCAACACCATCGACGGCGGGTTCGCGATGGCCGAGCGGTTCGAGCTGGACCCGGTCGTGACGGTCGGCGGCATCCCCACGACACGGCACCCGATCCGGTTCTCGCGGACCCCGGTGTCCTACCGCCTGCCGCCGCCGGAGCTGGACGAGCACGGCGCGGAGATCCGCAAGTGGCTGGAGGAGGAAGGTGCCTGAGTATGCGCCAGCCCAGTACCCCACAGCACTGGGTGCGTCGTCGCTGGAGAAGATCACGTTGCTGGGCCAGGACCTGGCGCGGGACGTGATGGGCGAGGTCGGCTTCGGCGAGCTGGCGTTCTGGCTGGCCACCCAGCGGCGGCCCAGCAAGGGCGAGACGCGGGTGTTCGAGGCCGTGCTCGCCGCGCTGGCCGATCACGGGTTCACCCCGACCGCGATCGTGACGCGGCTGACGTATCTGTCGGCGCCCGATTCGATCCAGGGCGCGCTGGCCGCCGGACTGCTCGGCGGCGGCTCCCGGTTCCTCGGCGTGACCGAGGATTGCGGCCGGTTCCTGCACCACGCACTGTCCACAACAGACCGGCCGGTCGACGACGAGCTGGCGCTGGAGATCGTGCGGGCCGAGCGTGCGGCGGGCCGGTTCATCCCGGGGCTCGGCCACCACGTCCACAAGAACGGCGATCCCCGCACCCCGCGGCTGTTCGAGATCGCCCGCGAGGAGGGCAAGTTCGGGCCGCACCTCGCGTTGTTCGAGGCCATCGGGCGCGTGCACCCGCAGGTGCTCGGGAAGACGTTGCCGCTCAACGGAGCCGGCGCGTGCGGCGCGGCGCTGGCCGACCTCGGGCTGCCGCTGGAACTGCTGCGTGGGTTCGCCCTGCTGGCCCGCGCCGCGGGGCTCATCGGGCAGCTCGCCGAGGAACTGCGCACGCCCGTCGCGAACGAGATCTTCCTGTCCGTCGACCTCAACAACCGGCCCGTCCCACCGGCAGGAGGCAACCATGGCTGAACTGGTCGCGGTGATCGCGTCCACGCACCACCCGTTCTACTACCGGGCCAGCACGGCCACCGGCGCGGACCGCCCGGACTTCGCGGACGAGTGGGTCCGCAAGGTCGAGGCGTTCCGCGAGACCCTGACCCGGGCCCGGCCGGACGTGCTCGTGATGGTCGGCTCGGACCACTTCCACCAGCTGTGGCTGGACAACATGCCGCAGTTCCTGGTCGGCAAGGCGCCCTTCTACGACGCGAACTTCTACAACGAGGAACGCGAGTTCGGGCTGCCGCGGATGCTGTTGAAGGGGCAGGAGGACCTGTCCGCGTACGTGCTGCGGGAAGGTCTCGACGCCGGTTTCGACCTCGCGTTCTCCAACGAACTGCGCATCGACCACTCGATCACGTGCCCGATCATCACGCTGCGGCCGCAGAACGACCTGCCGATCGTCCCGATCTACACCAACATCTTCGCGCCGCCGCTGCCGCAGCCGAAGCGGTTCGTCCAACTGGGACGGACGATCCGGCAGCTGATCGAGTCGTGGCCGTCGGACCAGCGGGTCGCCGTCATCGGCACCGGGCACCTCTCGCTCGAACTGGGCGGTCCGCGGCAGTTCGGGCCGCACGGGCCGGATCCGGAGTTCGACCGCAAGGCCGTCGACTGGATCGCCAACGGCGACATCGAGAAGTGCCTGGGCGAGGTCACGCTGGAAAGCCTGCACCTGCCCGGCAACGCCACGCACGGGTTCATGGACTTCATGCTGATGATGGGTGTGGCGGGGGAGGGGCAGCGGGTCGACTACGTCGACACCTACGACCTGTTCCACACGATGGAGGCCTACTTCACCTGGTACCCGGGAGGTCCGCGGTGAGCAAGTACCTGCTGGACAAGTTCCTGTTCACCGTCGACCGCGACCCGGAGCTGGTCGAGCGCTACCGCGAGGACCCGGCCGGGACGGTCGAGTGGTGGGAGGAGACGCAGGCGAACCGGATCCTGAACTGCGTGGGCGCCGAATCCTCGACGTGGCTGGCGTTCGAGGAGGAGGAGCGCGCGGCGCTGGCCGGGCACGACTACGTGAAGCTCTTCGAGCTGGGCGCGCACCCGTTCCTGACGCTGACGCTGTTCATCGGGATGTTCGAGCGGGACCACGGGCCGCTGGAGTTCCAGAAGGAGTACGCGCGGCGGCTGGCGCACTTCTCGTTGCCATATCCGGACATCACCACGTAGGCTGACGGCGTGATCACCGGAACGGCCTCGCGCCACACACGGGAAGGCGATCCGGTGACGGTCTGATCGGCGCGCGTGGACCGCCGGGAGCATCCGCTTCCGCGCTGTCCACCCAACCGATCGAAAGGACTTCCTTGACCGTCACCTTCAACCACACCATCATCGCCGCCAAGGACCGCCACGAGTCGGCCCGCTTCTTCCGTGAAATGCTGGAAGTCGCCGAGGCCCCGTCGTGGGGGCCGTTCGTCAACGTCATGCTCGACGGGGGCGTGCTGCTGCAGTTCGCCGAACCGCCGGTCGATATCCAGATGCAGCACTACGCCTTCCTCGTCGACGACGAGCTGTTCGACCGCGCCTACGCGCGGCTCGTCGAGCGGGGCATCGAGCACTGGGCGGATCCGCAGACCACGCGGCCCGGCGAGATCAACCACGGGCACGGCGGCCGTGGGGTCTACTTCAAGGACCCCGCGGGGCACGCGATCGAGCTGATCACGCGGCCCTACCTGTAGTGGATGTGCTGTGGCGGCTCGCTCGGCGAACGTCGCCTAGGAAACCGTCTTGATGGGGCGGGCGTGCCAGGCGTCCCAGTCGGAGCCGATCGCGCCCGCCGTCTTCAGCAGCAGCGGCAGGTGGTGGCCGATCAGCGTGTCCATCGTCGTCTCGGCGGCGTGCGCGTTCACGTTGACCGCGGCCACCACCCGGCCGTCCCCGTCGCGGATGGGCGCCGCCACCGAGCGGATGCCCAGCGCCAGCTGCTGATCGGTGGCCGCCCAGCCCTTCGTGCGCACGTCGCGCAGCAGGGCGTCGATCTCGTCGCGGCCCGGCTGCCAGCGGGGTTCGACGCCGGACCGGCTCGGCTCGGCCAGCACCCGGTCCAGCTCGTCCGGCGTCAGCGCGGCGAGCAGGACCTTGCCCAGCGACGTCTGCACGGCAGGGAACCGCGTGCCGATCGTGACGGCCAGCGCGACCAGCTTCGGCACCGCCACCCGCGCCACGTACACGATGTCGGACCCGTCGAGCTGCGCGATCGAGCACGACTCGTTCGTCCGGGCGACCAGGTCCTCCAGGTGCGGGCGGGCGAGGTCCCACAGGTTCGCCGAACCGATGTAGGCCATGCCGAGGTCGAGCACGCGCGGGGTGAGCGAGAAGCCGCGCTCGCCGCCGCGCACGTAACCGAGCTGTTCGAGGGTGATGAGGATGCGCCGCGCTGTCGGGCGGGCCAGCCCGGTCGCGGTGGCGACCTCGGACAGCGTCATCACCGGGCGGCCGGGCCGGAAGGCGCACAGGACGTCCAGGCCGCGGGCCAGGGCCTCGATGAAGTCCGGATTGCCGTCTCGACGCATACCAGCAGGTTAGCCGCCACGGCCCCGCGTCGCGGACAATGGCGTCCATGGGCGTCTACGCGAACCGCATCCGGCCACGACTCGTCAACGCTGCCTGCGGGGCCGCGCAGGCGCACCCGCACCGGGAACGCACCTGCGCCGGGCTGCGCGGCCGGGTGCTGGAGATCGGCTTCGGCTCCGGCCTGAACGTGCCCTTCTACCCGGCGGCGGTCACGGAGGTCGTCGCCATCGAGCCGTCGGACGCGGCCTGGCGGCTGGCGCGCGGACGGCTGGCCGCGTCCGCCGTGCCGGTCGAGCGCGCCGGCCTGGACGGGCAGTCGCTGCCGGTGCCCGCGGACAGCTGCGACACCGCGCTGACGACCTGGACGCTGTGCGCCATCCCGGACCCCGCCGCCGCGGTGCGGGAGATCCGGCGGGTCCTCAAACCCGGCGGCACGCTGCACTTCGCCGAGCACGGGCTCGCGCCGGACGCGGGCGTCCGGCGGTGGCAGCGCCGGCTGAACCCGCTGCAGCGCGCGGTGTTCGGCTGCCGCCTCACCAACCCCGTCGCGGACCTGCTGACCGCGGCCGGGTTCGCCATCCGGGAGCTCGACGTGTTCTACGAGGCCGGCGCGCCGCGGCCGTTCGGCGCGCAGTCGGTCGGGGTCGCCGTCGCGCCCTAGACAGCCAGGCGCGCGACCAGCTCGGTGAGCGCGCGGCCCAGCGGCAGGTCCACCCGCACGTCCGCGTACTTGTCGCCGCGGGTGGGGCCCTGGTTGATGATCGCCACCGGCTTGCCCGCCTCGGCCGCGCGGCGGACGAACCGCAGCCCGGACATGACCGTCAGGGACGAGCCGAGCACCAGCAGCGCGGACGCCTCGTCCACCAGCCGGAAGCAACGGTCCACACGGGACGGTTCGACGTTCTCGCCGAAGAACACCACGTCCGGCTTCAGCACGCCCGCGCAGGCGGTGCACGGCACGACGCGGAAGCCCCGCACGTCGTCGTCGGCCAGTTCCACGTCGCCGTCCGGGTTGACGCGCGTCGCGGTCGCCGTGAAGTGCGGGTTCGCCTCGCGCAGGCGGCGGTCCAGCTCCTCGCGGGGTGACAACGCGCGACAGGACAGGCACACGACCCGGTCCAGGCTGCCGTGCAACTCGACCGCGTCCGGCGTGCCCGCCGCCTGGTGCAAGCCGTCGACGTTCTGCGTGATCACGCCGCCGACCACGCCCGCGTCCCGCAGCGCCGTCACCGCGCGGTGGCCGTCGTTGGGGCGCGCCCGCGCGATCGTGCGCCAGCCGAGGTGGCTGCGCGCCCAGTACCGGCGCCGCGCGTGCTCGGCCGCCACGAACTCCTGGTACGTCATCGGCGTGTGGCGCCGCAGGCTGCCGGTCGCGCCCCGGTAGTCCGGGATCCCGGATTCGGTCGACAGCCCGGCGCCACTCAGCACGACCACGCCGCCCCCGTCGGCGATGCGGACCACCTCGTCCAGGCTGGTCGTCCGGGGCAGCGGCTCACCGGCCGGCGTCCAGCTCAGGGTCGGTCGCGTCCGCACCCCACGAGTGTACGTGCGGAAATCCGGTTGGCCGCCGGGCACGGGCGCTGCGATCATCCGGCCGTGTCCCTCCTGCGCTGGCAGTTCGACCTGACCTGGTCGCTGGCCGACCTCCACCTGAGCGCCCTCACCCCGGCGGACTTCCGCTGGGAGCCGGGCCCGCTGACCTGGCACGTCCGTGAGGCCGGGGACGGCTGGACGATCGACTGGGCGGACACCGAGCCGGACCCGGTGCCGGTGCCCACCATCGCCTGGATCGCCTGGCACGTCGGCTGGTGGTGGAGCGTCACGCTGAACCACGCGCACGGCCGCCGGCCCCGCGAGCGCGAGTCGGTCGGCTGGCCCGGCGACGAGAACGCCGTGGCCTGGCTGCGCGAGCTGGCCGCCGACTGGGGCGGCGTCCTCGACCGACTGTCCGATCCGGACGCTCCCGCCGCCTTCCCGTGGCCGGCCGAGGCCGGGCTCACGGTGGCGCACCAGGCCGCCTGGGTGAACGCGGAGCTGATGAAGAACGCGGCCGAGATCGGGCAGCTGCGCCTGCTGCGGGCGGCTCAGGCCACGTCGGGCTGAAGGCCCTGCCGCACGATGTCCAGGTATTCGCTGATCGCGTCCCGGTTGCGGGTGAGGCAGTCGATGCGCCGCGTCATCCGGTCGCGTTCGCGTTCCAGCGTCGCCAGCATCTCCGGCGTGGCGTCGGGGAAGTAGATCGTGCGCGGCTTGTCCAGGCACGGCAGGATCTGCTTGATGATGCGCGTGGGCAGGCCCGCGTCGAGCAGGCCGCGGATCTGCAGCACCCGGTCGACGTTGTACTCGTCGTAGTCGCGGTAGCCGTTGGGCAGGCGCCGGGACACGATGAGCCCCTGCTCTTCGTAGTAGCGCAGCAGGCGGCGGGGCGTTTCGGTGCGTTCCGACAGCTCCCCGATGCGCATGTGGTCCCCCTCACAGCGGTTTGACCCTCACATCTGTGTGATGGTTTCAGCATAACGCCGTGATCGATGTGCTGACCCCTCCCAGACTCCGGCTGCGGTCCCTGCTCGCGTTGACGACCGCGGCGTTCATCACCGTCCTCACCGAAGCCCTGCCCGCCGGCGTGCTGCCCGCGATGAGCGCCGACCTGCGCGTCGGCGAGTCCACGATGGGGCAGGCCGTCACGATCTACGCGATCGGCACCGCGCTCGCGGCGATCCCGCTGTCCGCGGCGACCGCGGGCTGGCGCCGCAAGCGCCTGCTCCTCGCCGGGGTGGCCGGGTTCGCCGTCGCCAACACCGTCACCGCGGTGTCCGGCGCCTACGTGCTGACCATGGTCGGCCGGTTCGCCGCAGGCGTGGCGGCCGGCGTGGTGTGGGCGCTGCTCGCGGGGTACGCGCGGCGGCTGGCGCCGGAACACCTGCAGGGCAAGGCGATCGCGGTCGTGATGGCCGGCATCCCGCTCGCGTTGTCGCTCGGCGTCCCGGCGGGCACGTTCCTCGGCGAGGTCGTCGGGTGGCGCGTGACGTTCGGCGTGATGTCGGTGATCGCCGTCGTGCTGATCGCCTGGATCGTCGCGGCCGTGCCGGACCAGCCGGGGCAGCGCGACGGCGGCCGGATCCCGGTGCGGCGCGCGGTCGCCGTCCCGGGCGTCGCGCCGGTCCTGGTCGTCACGCTCGTCTTCGTGCTGGCCCACAACGTCCTCTACACCTACCTGGCCACGTTCCTGCACGGCGTCCGGATCGACGTGGTGCTGCTGGTGTTCGGCGTCGCGTCGGTGCTGAGCATCGCGATCGTCGGCGCGCGCATCGACCGGCAGCTGCGGGCGCTGACCGTCGTCGCGACGCTGCTGGTCGCCGTGGCCGCGGTGATCCTGGCCGTGCTGTCCGGCAACGCGGTGCTCGTCTACGCCGGGGCCGCGCTGTGGGGGCTGGGCTGGGGCGGGGTGCCGACGCTGCTGCAGACGGCCGCCGGGAAGGCGGGCGGCGACGCGGCGGACCTCGCGCAGGCCGCGCTGGTGACGTTGTGGAACGCGGCCATGGCGGGCGGCGGCGTGGTCGGCGGGGTCCTGCTCGAGGCGTTCGGGCCCGGCGTGTTCCCGTGGACCGTGCTGGTGCTGCTCGTGCCGGTGCTGGCCGTCGTGCTCGGCGCCCGGCGGCACGGCTTCCCGGCTAGTTCGTGACCGTGGCGTCCTCGGGGACGAGGACGAGTTCGCAGCGCACCGGGCCGTCGCCGACCCGCACCGGAACGGCGGCGGTCCGGTAGCCGTGCCTGGCCACGGCGAGCGCGTAGCGGCCGGGGAGCAGGCCGGGCAGCTGGAACGAGCCGTCCGCGCGGGAGGTGACGCTGCCCGCGACCTCGCCGCGCTCGTCGGTGGCGATCAGCAGCGCGCCGCCCACCCCGACGGTGCCGGTGATGGCGCCGGTGGCCGAGAGCGTGAAGTCCACTTCGCCCGGACCGCTCACCGGCGCCGCCTCCGGCTGGAAGCCGGCCGCGGAGCAGACCAGGACGTGCTCGCCGTCCGGGACGTTCAACGAGTACCGGCCGCTCGCGTCGGTCGCGGTGGTGCCGGTCTGCTGCCCGTCCTTGCTGATCAGGGTCACCACCGCGCCTTCGAGCACGCCGCGCGGCGAGCGCACGACGCCCAGCAGCAGGGTCTCCGCCGGGCGCGCGCGGCCGGGGATGAAGAACGCGACGAGCAGCGCGACCACGCAGGCGGCGCAGCCGATCAGGAACGTCGTGCGGAACCCGTCGAGGCTGGGCACCGGGGTGCCGCCGAAGTCGATCGTCATGCCGGCGAGCACCATGCCGACCACGGCGCTCGACGACGACGTGCCGATCGAGCGCATCAGCGTGTTGAGGCCGTTGGCCGCGGCGGTCTCGGTGGCCGGGACCGCGCTCATGATCAGGCTGGGCATGGCGGCGTAGGCGAGCCCGACGCCCGCGCCCGCCATCGCCGAGAAGATCGCCATCTGCCAGCCCGCGCCCATCAGCGTCAGGCCGAGCCCGTAACCGGCGCCGAGCACGGTGATGCCGCACAGCAGCGAGACCTTCGGGCCGCGGGCGGCGATCAGGCGGGCCGCGAGCGGGGACATCGCCATCATCAGCAGCCCCGACGGCGCGACGCACAACCCGGCGACGACCATCGACAGCCCGAGCCCGTAGCCGGTCGCGGACGGCAGCTGCAGCAGCTGCGGCGGCACCAGCTGCGTCGCGTACAAGGCGAAGCCGACCATGATCGAGGTCAGGTTGGTGAGCAGGACCGGCCTGCGGGCGGTGGTGCGCAGGTCGACCAGCGGTTCGGCGGTGCGCAGCTGCAGGAACCCCCACGCCACGAACAGCACCACCGCCGCGCCGCCGAAGCCGAGGGTGCGGGTGCTGCCCCAGCCCCAGTCGCCGCCCTTGGAGATCGCCAGCAGCAGGCACACCAGCGCCGCGGACAGCCCGATCGCGCCGGGCAGGTCGAAGCGGCCGGGGGAGCGGACCGCGGACTCGGGCACCACGAGCACGATCAGCACCAGGCTGACGAGCCCGAGCGCGGCCGCGCCGAGGAACAGGATGTGCCAGTTGAAGTGCTCGGCCACCAGCGCGGCGACCGGGAGCGCGAAGGCGCCGCCGATGCCCAGCGACGAGCTCATCAGGCCGACCGCGCCGCCGAGGCGTTCCGGCGGCAGCTCGTCGCGCATGATGCTGATGCCCAGCGGGATCGCGCCGATGGCGAAGCCCTGCAGCCCGCGGCCGATCATCATGGGCAGCAGCGCGGTCGTCAGGCCGCACACCAGGGAACCCGCGACCTGCGACGACAGCGCGACGAGCATCATGCGGCGCTTGCCGTACATGTCGCCGAGGCGGCCCAGCACCGGGGTGGCGACCGCGCCGGTGAGCAGGGTGATCGTGATGACCCAGGCGGTGTCGGAGCTGTCGCTGTGCAGCAGCGACGGCAGGTCGGCCAGCAGCGGCACCATGAGGGTCTGCATGACGGCGACGACGACACCGGCCAGCGCGAGAACCGCCGTGAGGCGGCCGGGAGACGAGGACATGCGGCTCCGGAGTTCGTGCACGGATGGTTGCCTTGTGAAAGTACCTTCCGGAACGTCCGGTGCCGAGTGAGTTGTCCCGAAGCTCACTGGAAACCCCGGCGGCGGGCTCGTCCGCTCGAAGCCCGCCGCCGGGGTGGCTCAGCTCTTCGGCACGCCGAGGGCGCGCTCGAAGCCCGGCGGAATCACCACGTCGTCGCGGGTGAGGTCGTGGATCGACGTCTTGCCGAGGCCCAGGACGGCCGAGTCGATGCCGCCGCGGAGGATGTCCAGCACGTTCTCCACCCCGGCCTGCCCGTTGGCCGCCAGGCCCCACAGGTACGCGCGCCCGATGAGCACGGCCTTCGCGCCGAGGGCGATCGCCTTGACGACGTCGCTGCCGCGCCGGATGCCGCCGTCCAGCAGCACCTCGACGTCGCCGCCCACGGCGTCCGCGATCGCGGGCAGCGCGCGGATCGGGGCCGGGGTGCCGTCGAGGTTGTTGCCGCCGTGGTTGGACACCGAGATCGCGGTGACGCCGGCGTCCACGGCCCGCTTGGCGTCGTCCACCCGCATGACGCCCTTGAGCATGAACGGCCCGCCCCACTGCTCCCGCAGCCACGCGACGTCCTCCCACGTCGGCAGCGGCGTCTGCATCCACTCGCCGTAGGCGCCGAAGAACGTCGGGGCCGTGCCGCCCGGCGGGGTCAGGTTCGGGGTGGTCAGGTCGGGAAGCTTGCGTGTCTTCGCGAAGTCCCACAGCCACTTCGGCCGCGTGATGCCTTCCGGCGCGAACCGCATCATCGCCTTCAGGTCCAGCTTCTCCGGGATGACCGGGCTGCCCCAGTCGCGGCCGGTGGAGAACGACCAGTCCAGCGTCATGATCAGCCCGACCGCGCCGGCGGCCCTGGCGCGCTCCATGCGCTGCACGAGCACGTCCCGGCTGCCGACCCAGTACATCTGGAAGAAGGTCTGCGGGTTGGCCGCCGCGACCTCCTCGATGGACTTGCTGGCGAACGAGCTCAGGCCCATCGCGGTGCCGCGCGCGGCCGCGGCGCGGGCGACGGCCACCTCGCCGTCGGGGTGCACGGCCTGGACGCCGGTGGGGGAGATGACGACGGGCAGCGAGATCGGCTGGCCCATCACGGTGGTGCCCAGTTCGCGCTTGTCGGACAGCCCGGCGACGTGCGGGGCGAAGCCGAGTTCGGCGAACGCCGCGATGTTGTCGTCGACCGTGATCCCGCGTTCGGAACCCGCCACCAGTGCGCCGTAGACCGACTTCGGCAGCCGTTTCCTGGCCCGCCGCTGAGCTTCGGCCACCGTCTCGAACCAACCGTTGGACATCTCGCCACTCCGCCTCGCCGATGAGGGACACCATTTTGGCACTTGATGCCATATTAGGCCACACGGGTTCGCCGGACGCAAGACCGGCTTTGCGCGGTCGGCCGGTCGCGGTTAGATCGAACGGTGTCCTCCTTCCAGCCGAACGAGCCCGTCGCGCACGTGGACGTGCACGTGGAGCACCTGCCCGGCGCGACGCTGGTGCGCGTCGCAGGCGAACTCGACCACCTGACCGCGCCCGCGTTCGAGGCCGTCGCCCTGCCCGCGGCGCGCGCGTGCCCGCGGCGCCTGGTGATCGACCTGAGCGAGGTGAGCTTCCTGGCCTCGGCCGGGATCGCGGTCGTGCTGGCCGCGGGCACCGAGGCGCCGGGGAAGGTGCACGTGGTGGTCGGATCGGGCTTCACCCGGCGGCCGCTGGAGATCACCGGGGCCGACGCGATCGTGCGGCTCTGCACTACGCGCGAGGAGGCCCTGGCTGAGGGGTGACGTCGCGCGCCGCCGCGACGATGAGCGCGCCCGCGACGACTCCGGCGACGAACGGCGACGGCACGAGCAGCAGCCCGCCGACCGCGCACCAGGCCGCGACGGCCCAGCCTAGCCAGGCGGGTGGCGGTGTCCCCCGGCCGGCCAGGTGCCAGGTCAGGCAACCGAGGAGCACCAGCGGGACGCCGAAACTCCCGGGGCCGGCCCAGAAGGCGAGGCCGTTCCGGGTCTCGTCCAGCAGCGGGACGGCCGCCCACACCCCGCGGTCCACCCAGCCGGCGAAGTCGGTCCAGGCGAGGGTTCCGATGAGGGCCAGGTGCCCCGCGCCGAGGGCGACCATGATCCCGCTCGCGCAGCGCAGGCGCGTCACCGAGCCAGCCACGCGCGCTCCCACTGCCGCGTCAGCGCCGGGTAGACCACGAGGTACCGGAACGGCGCGATCACGGTCAGGTAGAGCCGGCCGAACCAGCCGTTGGGCTTGACGAGCACCGCCATCCGCAGCTCGTGGTCGCCGTTCCCGCCGCGGGTCCAGGCGAGGTGCATCACCGTGTGGACGGTCTTGTTCGCCAGCTCGCGCGCGGCTTCCGTGCCCGTCTCGTAGACCGCCTTGAGCGGCATCCCGTCGCTGTCCGGGCCGCGCGGGGCGTCGCGGAGGTCGGCGGGCAGGCGGTGGCGCAGCGAGGCGACGCGGCGGCCGACTCCCGCGGCGGGTGTGTCCCAGCCCAGGAGCGCGCCGATCCGCCAGCGCAGGGCGAACAGGAACCGCACCGCTCGCGGCTGGTGCGTGAGGCTGCCCGCGGTGCGCATCGCGGCGAGCATCGCCGGGAAGTCGTCCGGGCCGGCGCCGGGGGTGCGGAACGACCACACGTCCTCGACCGCGAAGTCGCCGGTGAACTCGTGAATCCGCCACGGGTGCCCGGTGTGGGCGGATTCGGCCAGTCGGGGCATGGGCCACCTCTTTTGTACGGTGCCGTATGGTTCATTTGTACGGTACCGTACACGAAAACGCTGGAGGTGCCAGATTCCCGCCGTCGCCCGCACGACCCGTGCCCGCTGGATCGAGGCCGGCCTGGAAGCGCTTTCCGAGGGCGGGCCGGACGCGGTCCGCGTCGAGGTGCTGGCCGCCCGGCTCGGCGTGACGAAGGGCGGGTTCTACGGCCACTTCGACGGCCGTCCCGCGTTGCTGGCCGAGATGCTCGACGAGTGGGAACGCCGGTGCACCGGGGAAATCCTCGCCGCGGTGGCCGGTGAGGACGTGGTCGAGCGGTTCCGGCGGGTGGGGCAGCTGAGCTTCAGCGAGGACCTGCACCGGATCGACCTGGCGGTGCGCGCGTGGGCCCGCCACGACGCCGCGGTCGCCGAGCGGCTGCGGCGGATCGACAACGAGCGGATGGATTTCCTGCGCGGGGTGTTCGGCAGTTTCCTGACCGACCCGGACGAGATCGAGGCACGCAGCACGCTCGCGTTCGCGCTCGCCATCGGCAGGCACTTCATCGCCGCCGACCACCCGGGCCGCACGAAGCGCGAGGCGATCCACCTGGCGGGCGAACACCTCCTGCGGCGGTGATCCCCAGTCCCGCGGTAGCGAGCCCCAGTCCCGCGGTGGCGAGCCCAGTCCCGCGGCGCTGAGCCCTAGTTCCGCCGCGGCCAGCCCCAGTCCCGACGGCGGTGAGCTCCAGTCCCGCGGTAGCGAGCTCCCAGTCCCGTGGCGGTGAGCCCTAGCCCCGCGGTCGCGAGCTCCGGTCCCGCCGTGGTGCGCGCCAGTCCCGCCGTGGTGAGCCCAGTCCCGCGGCGGTGAGCCCTAGTCCCGCCGCAGGCGGATGACACCCCGCTCGAGGTCGAGCGCCGGGGGAGCGCCCTGGGCGTCCTCCTCACGCATCATCGACATCGAGTCGCGGTGCTCCAGCTCGAGGCGCTTGGTGCCGTAGAACATGGCCGTCACCTCATCGGCGTACGTGGCGGCCAGCGGGGTGCCCGTCCGCTTGCCCCGCTTCTTGCGGATCAGCTCCACGGTCCCCACGGCGACCAGCAGCAACGTCCCGCCGGGAATCCCCCACGCGATCACGGTCTCGACCGGGTCCACGAGGCCTACAACGAGCGACCACGCGACGCGGTTCCGTCACGCGGGCACCCCCTCCATGATCTCGTACCGCTTGGGCCAGTGGGACCAGTACGCCCCGGTGTAGCCCAGTTCGGTCAGCCGCAGGAGGAACGGGTTGTCCGCGTAGTTGTTGTCCTCCGGGCTGAGACCGGGACGGGTCGGGAGCATGACCCGGAGCCGGTCACGCTGCGGGACGCGCTCCCACAACAGCGCCAGCGCGTGGTCGTACCGCTGGCCGGGGCCCCGCTCGTCCTCGCCGAGGAGGTGTGGCGAGAAGTAGTAGACGGGCCGGAACCGGCCCTGGCGGTCGAACATGAACTGTCGTTCATAGCTCACCGTGTCCGCACTGTCCCCCAGCGGAGTCAGCACGATCGGCTCCTCGGCGTCGTTGGACTGCAGGCCGGGCACCGCCACCTCGCCGCCGCTCGCGGCAGCCAGCTCGCGTCCCAGCGGTGAGTACGGGAACACCCGGATACCGAGCGTGTAACCGACAACCGTCGCGTCCAGGGACTGGAAGTCGTCGACGCACGCCAGCATCGTCTCCGGAGTTTCACCGGGCATGCCGAGCAGCGCCTCGACCATCGTGGCGATGCCGTGCTCGGAGGCCCAGCGGCACACGTTCCGGACGTCTTCGAAGGTGTAGAACCGGGTGCCACCCGAGCTCACCTTCCAGCCGTCGAGCAGTTCGGGCCGCGAATGGTCCGGGGCGACGTTGATGCCCGCGCACCCGGCTTCCGCGAGCAGCGCCGCGTACTCGGCGTCGAAGGGAGCCGGCTGGACGTAGACCCACAAGCGCAGGTCATGCAACGGCGAGGAGGAGTCCCGCGACCTGCGCCGCACGATCTCCCGCAGGACGGCCTTGCTGTGCGCGATGTTCAGGTTGAACTCGCTGTCGGTCGTGTGCAAGTCGTGAATGCCCTGAGCCAGCAGGGTCTCCATCTCGTCCACCACCGCGGTCTCCGTCCGGCGGGCGAACCGGTTGCCCTTGGCATCCGGCTCGACGCAGTGCGTGCAGGCGAAGGCGCATCCGTTCTTGGTGAGGATGTTGCCCAGTCCGCCGCGACGGAAATAGGTGAGGTTGTCGACGCGGTCGGGGCGGCCGGAATGCCGGCGGTAAGGCGTGACCCGCTGGACAAGCGGTACCCGGCCGGCCGCGACGACAGGATCCGGGTGGGGGACGCGGTGCACACCCGCTGCGCCGTGGTTGACGATCAGGCCGGGGACGGTTTCCGGTCGCCTCCCGCCTGCGAGGGCTTCGGCGAGTTGCACCAGCGTGACTTCTCCTGGCCCCTTGACGCCGTAGTCGATTCCGAGGTAATCGACCAGCGCGTAGGGCATCGACGAGAAGCCGACACCCCCTGCCACGACAGGTGAACCCGTGCGGGCGCGCACGCGGTCGATGATCTCCTTGTGGGAGCCGAGGAAAACGCGTTGTTCCTGGGGGTAGATCGTGTCGGTGTTGCGGATGGTGACTCCGATCAGCATCGGCTGCCTGCGACCGAAGTACTCGTCCACGACCTCCGTCCAGTTCGTCCGCGAGAACGTGAGATCCAGGACTTCGACGTCGAATCCGGCGTCCTCCAGCGAGGTCGTCAGGATGTCCAGTGCGTACGGTGTGATCGGCGGGTGCACCAGATTCGGGTTGACGAGCGTGATCAATCCCTTGCTCACTGTTCCCCCAGTTTCTTGGTACTGCTGGTATTTGTCTCCCCGGCAGACTCAGGATGCAGAAAAATCCGCACTACCGGGTAGGGGCCAGCAGTTCGCTGTTGTCGGCCGAACAGGTGAACTGTTCCCGACACCCCGAGTGGATCGCCCGGGCGCGTCGCGGTGCGGCTGATCGCTCGGTACCGTCGTTCCTGGGGGTCAGCGTGGATCCACGAGATCAGGTGGTTCACGCCTGCGAGGAACCGATGGATGAGTTGCCACTCAAGCGATTCGAGTACTACCACACCACGAGGGTCGACGAATCCCGGGACAAGACCGCCCGGATGATGCGATCCCATCGCCTGGTGCCGCTGGATCGTCGCGCCAGCGGGTTCGAGGCGCGCCACCACGTCGCGCCGGTAGGGAAGGCGTCCCTGCACTACGTCAGCTACGGAGCGGAGGACGTCCACGTCATCCCCGGACCGCTGGAGACCTTCTACGTCCTGCTGATTCCCCACACCGGACGTTGCCTGGTCAACACGGGCGGGCAGAGCCGGGTGATCGCACCGGGAACGGCCGCGCTGGTCTCCCCGGACGACGAGCTGGACATGGTGTGGGAGCGGGGTTGCGGGCAGCTTATGGTGAAGTTGCCGCGAGATGTCGTGATGGCGAGGGTCGAGTCGCTCATCCACCGGCAGATCGGGTCGCCGCCGCGGTTCGACCCCTTCGTCGACCTCCGAAGCGGGACGGGCAAGCAGATCCGGGATCTCACCCACGGCATCGCCGAGGGCTTGAGCGCGGGAAACTCGCTCCTGATGCAGCAGGGCGTCCTCACGGCGGTCGAGCAGTTGCTCACCACCGCCGTCGTCTACGCCCAGCCGCACACCTACTCCCACGAGCTCACACGGGCCGAAGCACCGGTGGCGTCGAGAGTCGTGCGTAAGGTGACGGACTACATCGAACAGGTTCCGTCCTTGCCGGCCTCCGCGGCCGAACTGGCCGCGTTCGCCGGGGTGAGCGAACGGTCCCTGCAACGTGCCTTCCGCGAACAACTGGGTGTGTCCCCGATGAGGTACGTGAGCGACGTTCGATTGCGGCGGGTGCACACGGAACTGGCTCGCGCCGGCCGGTCCGGCAACGAGACCGTGACCCAGATCGCATCACGGGAAGGGGTGTCGAATTTCGGACGTTTCGCGCGCCTCTACCGAGAGAGGTTCGGCGAACTCCCGTCGGAGACGAAGCGGCGAGCCGCGCTGACCTCGTTGGCGGAAAGTGGACAAGAACCTGGCGGCAAGTGAATAGGTATGGTCTTGTCACGTTCCTAACTTGGTGTGGTGACCACCCAACTCCACACGACGGAAATCCGGGACCCGCGCACCGCTGCCGGATCGCTGATCCGGGCCGCTCGACTGCGCATGGGGTACAGCCAGTACACGTTGGCGGCCGAACTTCTCCGGATTTCGGGTAATTCCGCGATCACCCGCGAGCAGGTCGCGCGGTGGGAGCGCGGCAAACGGATACCGCGGCCCTACTGGAGGAGATGGCTGGCGGAGGTTCTGCACTTGCCGGAGGCGCTGCTCGACGGTGAAGCCCGTCTGGCCCACCGCGCTCGCGCTGCTCAGCCGACAGCGCCGGTGGCCGCCGCATCGCACGACCCGTCAGCGCCGGTGCAACGTGGCCGAGGGGAGCTCGTCGTAGTGGCTGCGGTACCAGGCGGCGAAGCGCCCGCAGTGACGCACGCCCCAGCGGCTGGTCACCGCCTCGACCGTGCAGCCCGCTTCCGGATCTCCGGCGAGGAGGTCTTCGTGGATTCGCCGCAGCCGGGTCAGCCGGATGTAGGCGTTGGGCGAGACACCGAGCTCCTCCTGGAACCGCCGCTGGAGCCAGCGCACGCTCACCCGTGCGTACCTCGCGAGCTCCGGTACGGAGAGCCTTTTGTCGGCGTGCTCGTCGATGAGCGTGATGACAGCGGCCAGATCAGGCCCGGACGGCATCGTCGTTTCCACCTTCCAACGTGAACGCCGCCGGTTGACGACGGCGCTGTCGCAGCTCGAGCAGCAGCAGGTCGGACGACGGCCGACCCCGGAACCTCGAGAGCTGCCGGATCAGGTCGTCGAGTGCGGCGTCCACCCGGGCCGAGGTCAGCCAGACGTGATCGTCCAGCAGCTCGCGAACGGCCTCCTGCGCCTTGTCGATCTGTCCAGTCCGGATCCGCAGGCCGGCCAGCCGCGCGGTGGTCAGCGCGCGTGAGCGGCGCTCGGCCGCAGCGCGTTGCTTCACCGAAACCGCTAGTGCGCGCTGCGATGCGGCAAGCTCACCGGCGTATTCCAGCACGATGGCCCGCTGATACGTGAAGGTCGCGCTGTCGGTTCCGGTTCCGGAGAGGACGTGTTCGGCCGCGGCCAGCGCGTCGCGCGCGTCGGCCCTGCGGTTCGACGCGGCACGGGTGATGGCCGCGTGGCCCAGGAATTCCGCCAGCTGGTCCCGCCGCACGGCGCGCTCGCCCACCGCGAGAGCGGCTTCCGCTAGCCGGTTCGCGTTTCCGGCATCGCCCAGCGTCCACGCCTGGAGACTGATGTTCCGCAGGATGGCCGCGTAGAGAGCCGGGTCGCCGGACTCGATCGCCAGCCGCACGGCGATGCGGAAGTAGGCCAGTGCGAGACCGTGGAAATGGCTGTCGAAAGACATGAACCCCGCGAGGTCGCAGGCAGTGGCGGCGGCCGCGCACAATGCTCGGCGGGTCCTACCCGGGGTTGCGCGGCCCGCGACGTCGACGACGTCCTCGGCCAGGTAGGCGACGAGTGCCACGCGCGCGTGGCCGCCGCCGAAGCGGCGATCGACCGATTCGAAGGTGGAGATCATGGTCCCGAGGGCCTCACCTGCCGGTGGAAGCCGGTCTGGAGTGGAGTAGCCGGGCAGCCCGTCCGGCCAGCCGGGTACTTCGAGGTCCGTTCGCCGGTAGATGCGTCTCTCCTGGGATCCGGTCCAGATCGAGGAGAGGTCCGCCCGGGCGAGGTGCCGGAGCGCGGCGAAAGCGTCCGTGCCGGTGGTGCTCTTTCGAGTCGCCGGACCCGTGAAGCCGGCTTCGTCCGGGGTGACGACCCGCCCCAGCCGTCGCGAGAGGGCTTCGGCGATGTACAAGGGCGTTTCTGCCCTTGGTGTCGCTCCCCGCAGCCAGTGCGAGACCGAGGTCCGGTCGTAGGTCAGTGTCCGGCCGGATTCGGCGGCGACGGCGTTGACGGCCCGTGCCAGGCCTTCCCGCGTCCAGTCGGCCACCGCCAGCAGCTGCCGCAACTTTTCGTTCGGATCCCGTGACATCCTGCACGCCTCCCACTGGCGGACACCGCGCCCGTGACGGCTCGTACACCTTCATATCGCCGATCGAGATGCGACAGGCAGGGGCCAATCCTTGGCCGCCGCCCTGCCGTTCAACACGTTCAACATCCGACTGCGCCGGAACACTGGCGTGCCGTGTTGATCGCCGCTTACATGGATGACGTAGGTGGCACGGTCACGCGAATCGTCCTGTTACTACGGAAGTACGAGGCGGATCAGCTGGCCCCTATGCGGAGAGGATCTTCGTGGAAGTCGGTTCCGTGGGCGCGGCTCACGGACGGCGAACAGGTCACTCGTCCCGTGCGGAAGCCCGGCCCGATGCAGAGCCGGCGCAAATCTGGACCGCTCTGGTGGACGACCTGTGCCTGATGTCGTTCGTGGCCCGGACCCAGCAGGACGAGGCCGGTCCCGTCAGGGCTCGTGGTCTCGATGTGATCAGCAGGAACAACCTCTTGCACGCGCAGGAGATCGCGACCGCCTGTGGTGGCAGCGGGATGCCCGACCGAATCCGGTTGACCCGCCGTCCACCTCGTGAGTGGTGGCCCAGCGGTCTGTTCCACACAACCGACCAGTCGTGGCCCTCGGTCGTCGCCCGGGGTCTCGTCCTGGCAGCCGGCCTGGTGGTGCTGGCCCGGTCGCATCTCGCGGACGCGACCGCGCCCGGCTGGCGCACGGCGCTCGCGCTCGTCGAGCGTGGCCAGTCCAGGCAGTTCGGTCAGTGGCGGATGTCGGCAGGCCAGCTCATAGCCGAGCAGGACCGGCGTCCGGAATTCGAGCAGGCGTTCCGGGCGACGCTGGCGCGCTCGGGTGACTTGTACCGGGCAGGCGAGGGCGGTGCGTGCGAAGTGGGCGACGTGCAAGCCCACTACGCACTTCCCGTCGTACTGCGCCGATCGGGGCTGCCGCGGCCGTGGCTGGACACGTGGTGCGACTACCCGCGTCGCCGGCGCAACGCCACCGCGAGCCGCGCGGCGACCCGGCTGATCGACGAAATGCGGGTACGCCGTGATTGGCCGCAGCGTGCACGAGCACGAAGAGCGGCGAAGGAAGTGGGGTCATGAGCAGATTCCGGTACCACTGCGCGATGCGGTGGTCCGATTTGGACTCCTTGGGACACGTAGCCGACACGTCCTACCTGCGGTACCTCGGAGAATGCCGGCTGGAACTGATCCACCGGCTGTTGCCCCGGTACGAGGCACAGGATCTGGCGCGCGGCAGTGTGGTCACCCGGCAGTCCATGACCTACCTCCGGCCGTTGTGTTACCGGACGGAACCGATCACGGTGGAAACCTGGGTGACGGACATCAAGGCGGCTGTCGTGCGCTTCGCCTACCTCGTCCGGGACGACGCGTACGGCTACCTGGAGGGCGAGGCCGATCTCGTCCCGGTCGACCTCCGGTACGGCACGCCGCGCCGGCTCACCGAAAACGAGCGCACTCATTTCGGCGCGTACCGGGAGGCGACGAGCCTCTCGCTCGCGGCACCGACGCACAACGGAGGTTGAGTGGTGAGTAGTGACAGCGGCACGGCCCTCGCGTCGTCCGCGATCCAGTCCAACGGGGACCGGGCGAGGAGAGGGAGGCTCGCCGGGAACGTGGCGATCGTGACCGGCGGCACGCGTGGTCTCGGCCTCGCCATGGCGGGCGCATTTCTCCAAGAGGGAGCGAGCGTCATCTGCGCTGCCCGGAGGGAAGCTCCTCTCGCCGAACTCCGGGCGGCACATGGCGACCGGGTGAGCGTCACCACCGTCGACGTCTGCTCGGCGGACTCGGTCCGGTCGCTCATGGACGCGGCGATGCGGCGGTTCGGGCGCGTGGACATCCTCGTCTCGAACGCGGGAGTCAGCCGCAACGGCAAGATCGTGGACCTCGGAGAACGAGAATGGCGAGAGGTGCTGGACACCAACCTGACGGGCGCTTTCCACTGCACGAAGTACGTGGTTCCGTGCATGGAGGCGGCCGGGGGCGGGCGCATCATCAACATCTCGGCCGGCATGTCGACACGCGTCGCGCCCGGCGCTGCCGCGTACTCGGCTTCGAAGGCCGCGCTCGAGATGTTCACCCGGGCATCCGCCGTGGAGCTGGCGAAAAAGGGAATCCTCGTGAACTGCATCGCCCCTGGATTCGTCAACACGGGGATGTACGAACCCCTGCGCGACGACGAGCGGCTGCGTTCCCGGTACGAACGCATGATGGTGTCCGGCCGTCCCGGTGAGCCGTCGGAGGTCGCGGCCGCCGCCGTGTTCCTCGCCAGTGCGGAGGGCTCCTACGTCAACGGGCACGTCCTGGAGGTCAACGGGGGTCTTCTGTGGTCCTGACCAAGCGAACCGACAGTAGGGAGAACACCGTGTACGTCGACGTGGCGGTCGAGGGTGCCGTGGCCACGGTCCGGATGGACCGGCCGCCGCTCAACGTCCTGAACCTCGAGTTGCTGAACTCGCTGCGGAAGGTGGCCGAGGAAATCGCAGGCAGACTCGACATCAAGGCCGTCGTTCTGTACGGAGGGCCGAAGGCGTTCTCCGCCGGAGCCGACATCCACGAGCTCGAGCAGCTCGCCGACGAGGATGCGCGGGAACACGCCAAGGCGATGCAGGACGCGGTGATGTCGGTGGCGCACATACCGGTGCCCGTGATCGCGGCCATCCGTGGAGCGGCTGTGGGTGGAGGGTGCGAGCTCGCGCTCGCCGCCGACTTCCGGGTCTGCGCGGACAACAGCGTGATCGGACTGCCCGAGATCCTGCTCGGGGTCATCCCCACCGGCGGTGGCACCCAGCGCCTGACCGCTGTGGTCGGTCTTCCACGCGCCAAGGAGATCGTCTACTCGGGACGGGCGCTCGCCGCCGCGGAAGCCGGGCAGATCGGGCTGGCCGATCTGGTGGTGCCCGACGGTGAAGTGCTCACCGAGGCGAAGAGCTGGGCAGCGCGTTACGCCGGCAGCTCCGCGACGGGGCTGCGGGCGGCCAAAGCCGCGCTCGAGTACGGACAGGACGACGGCCTCGCCGTCGAACTGGAGAACTTCGTCGAATCCTTCAACGCGCCCGATCGGAAGATCGGGATGCGCAGTTTCTTCGAGCACGGGCCAGGCCGGGCGGTGTTCGGCAAGGGCACGGAGGGGAAGTCATGAACACGAACGTGGGGATCATCGGCCTGGGCCGGTACCTGCCGAGCGAGATGCGGACGAACGAGGACGTCGCCGCTCGCACTCCCGGTGTGAACGCGGAGTGGGTCGGACGCCGGACGGGAGTGCTCACCCGGCACGTCGCCGCACCCGGGGAAGCCGCTTCGGACCTGGCCACACCCGCTGCCGAGGCTGCCTTGTCGGCCGCGGAGCTCGACCCCGCGCAGGTGTCGCTGCTCGTCGTGGCGACAACGACGGCCGACGAGCCCAGCCCGGCGACGGCCTGCCGGGTGCAAGCCGCGCTGGGAGCGGTCAACGCGGTGTCCTTCGACGTCAACGGGGCCTGCGCCGGCTGGCTGTTCGCGGTCAAGATCGCGCGCGACTGGCTGCGGGACAACCCGACGGGTGGGTACGCGGTCGTGATCGGCGTTGAGGTGTTCTCCCGGTTCCTGGATCCGGACGACCGTGCCACCGCTGTCATCTTCGGCGACGGTGCCGCCGCGACGGTGCTCGGACCGGTTCCCGACGGGACGGGGTTCGACGAGATCTGTCTCGGCACCGAGAGCGACCTGGCGGACGCCGTCGTGGTGCCGGGTGGCGGTAGCCGTCTTCCGGCCAGCCTGTCCACTGTAGAACGCCGTGAGCACACCATCCGGATGGACGGAAGGGCGGTCACCCAGTTCTTCCGGTCCAAGTTCCCGCAGCTGCTGCACGATCTGCTGGCCGACAACGACCTGAAACTGGACGAAATCGACGCTTTCGCCTGCCACCAGGCGAACCCGGTGCTGTTGAAGGCAGTGGCCGCCGAGCACGGGATCGACCAGGAGCGGCTCATCGTGGTGGCCGACCGCATCGGCAACATCGGGTCCGGATGCACACCCTACGCGATCGCAGAGGCGGTGGCCCGGGGACGTTTGCGGCCGGGCTCCCGGGTGGTCCTCGTCGCGTTCGGCGCCGGCATGACGTGGGGCAGTGCGTTGCTGACCTGGGCGCCGGGCGTTCGGCTGCTGGACGCCACCCCCGCCCCTGCCGCCCGTGCCAAGGAGAGTGTGTGATGACTACTTCCGGTCTCATCGGGCTGGGTATGAGCCTTCCGCCCGACATCGTGCCGAACGACAGGTTGATCCAGGACAACGGGCTCGATTCGAGTGACGAGTGGATCCGGACGCGCACCGGGATCAGTGCGCGGCGGATGGCCGACGAGTACACGAGCACCGGCGATCTCGGCGTCGCCGCTGGTGCCGCGGCCCTCGCCTCCGCCCGGTTCGTGACGGGGGGCGACGTCCGCCCGGACATGGTGATCCTGGCTACGACCACGCCGGATCACCGGTGCCCGTCGACCGCGCCGCACATCGCGCACCGCCTGGGCCTCAAGGACATCGCCGCGGTCGACGTCTCCGCCGCCTGTTCGGGGTTCGTGTACGCGCTCTCCCTGGCCCATGCGCTCGTCGTGGCGGGAACGTACCGGCAGGTCCTCGTGGTCGCCGCGGAGACCTACACGACGACGTTGATCGACCCACACGACCGGGACACCGCGATCCTGTTCGGCGACGGGGCAGGGGCGGTCGTGGTGGCCCCCGCGGCGCCAGGAGACCCGGGTGCGATCGAGTCGATCCAGCTGGGCAGCGACGGCACCGGGCTGGAGGTTTTCCACGTGCCGGCCGGCGGGTCGAGGTCGCCGTTCCGGATGAGCCAGGGCCCGGTCGAGGAGCTGTACGTCAGGATGAACGGGCGCGCGCTCTACACCAGCGCCGTCCGCCGGATGACCGCGACCGCCAGGGCCGCGCTGAGCGGAGCGGGCTGGTCGGTCGAAGAGGTCGACGTGTTCATCGGCCACCAGGCGAACCAGCGGATCCTCGACAGCGTCGCCGAGCACCTCGGTCTTCCACCCGGCCGGCAGCAGGGGAATCTGCGCGAACTGGGGAACACGGCCGCCGCGTCGGTGCCACTGGCTGTCGCGGACGCCGCGCTTCGCGGGGCTGCCGGCCCTGGCGACCGCACCCTTCTCGCCGCGTTCGGCGCCGGCTTCACGTGGGGTTCGGTGGCACTGCGGTTCCCGGCCGCCGTGCCCTACAGCCTCGCCCCGCACGCCGCCGGAGCGCCGGAACCCGCGGCGCCCGGCCGCCGGGTCGCCACCCACGCTTGATCACAGTTCCAGGAGAGGAAGCGATGACCGAACGCTACGAGCAGTTGACCCGGACCCTGGTCGAGAAGTTCTCGGCCGACCCGGAGCAAATCGACCCCGGCGCCACCCTGGCCGAACTCGGCCTGGATTCGCTCGCGGTAGCCGAGTTGTTCATGAACCTCCAGGACGAGTGGGATGTGCCGTTGCAGGACGACATCGATTCGATGGAGCTGACCCTCGAGCAGGTGCTGAAGCTGGCCGAGTCGGCGGGATGACGGGGGTTCCCGGCCGGTGGACCTCACCGGCCGGGAACACCCTCCAGGTGCTTCGGGCGCTCGTGGACCCCCACGCTCATCAACGCGATGTCGACGTAGCGCCGGGCGACCTCTTCGGGTGTCATCGGGCCCGTGGGGTGGTACCAGCGCGCGATGGACTGGCACATGCCGAGCAGGGCGCGGGCCGTCTCGGCGGGCTGCGTCACCGTGAAGATGCCCTGCACCGTGCCGTCGGTGACGACGCGGACCAGCAGGTCTTCCACTTCCTTGCGGATGGCCGCGTAGCGCTTGCGGTTCGGGGCCGACAGGTAGCGCAGTTCGACGTCCAGGGTGGCCAGCTTGACGCGGTGCGTCATGTACAGCACGACCGCCTCGATCATGTTCACGAACTGCAGGTCGGGGCGGTCGCCGGCGTCGTCCACCGCCGCCCGCGCCCGCCACGCCACCTCGAGCGTGCCCTTCTCCAGCAGCGCGACGAACACGCCCTCCTTGTTCTCGTGGTGGTAGTACAGCGACGGCACCGTCTGGCCGACCCTGCGGGCGATGTCCCGCACGGACGTGCCGTAGAACCCGCGCTCGTAGAACGCCTGGAGCGCCGCGGCCAGCAGGGGGGTCAGGTCGAGCGGCTCGAAATTGCGCCAGTCGCCCTGCCCGCCCCGCGCGGGGCGGGTCTTCCTCGCTGCTGCTTTCACGCCTGTCCACCCGACTTTCGTCCGTTGCCGGTGCCTGCCAAGGTTACGCCCCGCCTCAGTAGATCGCGGCGTACATGATCTTCTCCTGCGTCGCCTCCGCGCGGCTGAACTCCGCGACCGCGCGGCCGAACCTGGTGACCAGGATGCGGTCGGACACGGCGAGGATCTCCGGCAGGTACGAGGAGATGACGATAACGGCCTTGCCCTCGTCGGCGAGCGTGCGGATCAGGTGGTGGATCTCGTCGATGGCGCCGACGTCGACGCCGCGCGTGGGCTCGTCGAAGATGACCACCTCGGGCTCGGCGACCAGCGACTTGCCGACCACGACCTTCTGCTGGTTCCCGCCGGACAGCTCGATGATCTTCGCGTCCGCGTTGATCGCCTTGATGCGCAGCTTCGCCGACCACTCGCCGGCGATGCGCTTGCGCTGCGAGCCGGACAACAGCCACTGCCTGCGGCCCCGGCGCGAGGCGAGGTAACCGAGGTAGATGTTGTCGGCGACGGTCATCGTCTCGAAGAAGCCGTCGAGCTTGCGGTCCTCGGTGATGTAGACGATGCCGTCGTCGATCGCCTGCTTCGGCACCCGGTAGCGCACCGGTTTGCCGTTGAGGAGCACCCGCCCGCCGTGGATCCGGTTGCGTTTCAGTGCGCCGGTGACGATCTTCGCCGTCTCCGTCCGGCCGCTGCCGATCAGCCCGGCGATGCCGAGCACCTCCCCGGCGTAGGCCGAGAACGACATGTTCTTCACGACGTTGCCGAGGATCAGGTTCTCGACTTCCAGCACCCGGCGGCGCCGGACGTGGCCCTCGCGCGCGGCGGGCCGGTTCCGCGCCGCCCCGTCGAGCGGCCTGCCCACCATGTACTTGACGATCTCGTCCCGCGACGTCTGCTTCGCGTCCAGGCAGGCCACCCGCTTGCCGTCGCGCAGGACGGTGACGCGGTTGGCGATCGCGAGCGATTCCTCCAGCGCGTGGGACACGTAGATGATGCCCAGGCCGGCGTCGCGGAGGTCCTCGATCACGTTGAACAGGTGCAGGGTCTCCTCGGGGGTCAGGCTCGCGGTCGGCTCGTCGAAGATGACGATCCGGGCGCCGGTCCGCAGCGCCCGCGCGATCTCCACCATCTGCTTCTTCGCCGCGCCGAGGTTGGACACGTAGGCCGTCGGATCGACGTGGAAGTTCATCGACTGCAGCAGCTGCTGGGCCCCGATGTTGAGCGAGCGGAAACGGGTCAGCAGCTTTTCGTGGCCGAGCTCGATGTTCTGCGCCGCGGTCATCGTCGGCACCAGGCTCGTCTCCTGGTAGACCATCGCGATGCCGTGGTCGAGCGCCTCGTGCGGCCGCCGGAACGAGACCTCCTCGCCGCTGATGCGCACCACCCCGCTCGAGTGCTGCACCGCGCCGGCGAGGATCTTGCACAGCGTCGACTTGCCCGCGCCGTTCTCGCCGACCAGCGCGTGCACCTCGCCGGCGCGCAGGTCGAAGTCGACCTCGGAGATGGCGTGCACCCCGCGGTAGGTCTTGGTCACCTTCGCCATGTCGACGAGCAGCGTGCCGTCGCCTGCCGGATCGATGTCCAGCTGCTCCACCAGTGACTGGCTCATCGCGCGTCACCCGCCCTCGTGATCAGGACCTCGTCGGCGCCGCGGACCGCGACGAACAACCGGTTGCCGTACTGCTTCACCGACGTCACCCCGTGCCGCCGCCCGCCGCCGCGGCTGTGCATGCTGCGGATCGGGTAGCCGTCCGGGTCCAGCCGGGTCACCAGCCCGTAGGACCGGGGCGGCGCCCACGGTTTGATCACGCCGAGCTTGCGGATCTGGCCGCCCTGCAACGGTTCCAGGCCAGAGTCGAGGCCACGCAACGCGGGGCGGATCCACAGGTCCGGTTCGATCGTCCGCATCATCTCCTCGACGTAGTCGCGCTGGGTGAGCACGAACTCGACCAGCTGGGTGCGCAGCGCGAACATCGCGAGCCAGTACCCGCCGCCCGAGGCCGGGCTGATCCGCCCCGGATAGCCGGGCAGGTTGTCCCGCAGCACCTCCGGCCGGCCCGGATCCGCCAGCGGGTACCGCACGAGCCGGTGCGACCACGCCTCGCTGACGACGAGCGAGCTCTCGTCGGCGGTGAGCGTCACTCCGCTCGGATGGGCGAGGCCACGGGCCAGCACCGTGGTGCGCCGGGTCCGCGGGTCGTGCCGCAGGAGCCGGCCCAGTGCGTTCTGCTCCATCAGGTCGCGGACCCAGTCCCCGCCGTGGTGGCGCGACGAGCCGTCGGTCAGGTAGATCGTCCCGTCGCCGGCCACCACGACGTCGGTCAGGCAGTGGGTCGGCACCCCGTCGGCGTCGGCGTCGACGAGGACCTCGGTGCCGCCACCCTGGTCGATGCGGACGAGCCCGAGACCCGCCACGCACACCAGCAGCCCGCCCTCGTGGTCGACGGTGATCGCGCCGGCGTCGCCGGGCACGGTGGCGGCGATCTCGTGGTGGGCGAAGTTCAGCCCGTACCGCCGCACCACCTTGTCGGCCGTGGTCACGTAGAGCGATCCGAACGCGTCGCGCACCATGTCGTCGGGTTCGGGCAGCTCGTCGATCGACTCCTCGATGCGGTCCAGCTCGTCGTTCGGGGTGAGCCCGCCGTCCAGCGGCGGGATGGCCCTGGCGCCGGACCGGCCGGGGAACAGGAACTCCTTGACCAGTTCCCACGCTTCTGCTCGTGGCACGGTTCCTCCTCAGCTCACCGACGCGTGGTGCGTCTCGCGTGCCTCGCCGGCGGCCGCGGCGGGCGCCTCGCGCAGCTTGATCCGGCCGATGCGGTTGTTCTCCAGCCCGCCGATGTACAGGTAGCCGTCGTGCTCGCGCATCGACGTGATGGTGGAGTGCTTCTTCCCGCCGGGGTCCCAGTAGGTGTCGAGCACCTCGCCCCGCTCCGACACCCGCACCACGCAGCCGTGGTTCATGCTCGGGTAGAGCCATTCGTCGCGGGGGATGCGTTTCATCATGCGGCGGCGGAACTTCGGCATGCGCATCGCCAGGTCGTAGGCGGGGGAGCGCATGCCGCAGATCGCGACCCAGTACGCGCCGCCGGAGGCGCGGTTGATGTTGTCCACGTACCCGGGGAAGTTGTCCATGAACACCTCGAGCCGGCCCTTCTTCGGGCCGCTGTGCCAGTACCGCAGGATGCGGCACAGCCAGGTCTGGGCGATCAGCACCGATTCGCCGTCGTGGGCGCAGCACACGCCGTTGGGGAAGACGAGGTCCGGCACCGCGGTGCGGGTCTTGCCCGTGACCGGGTCGTAGCACAGCAGACGCCCGTTGGGCCGCCCCTCGATGCCGTCGAGGACCCAGTCGGCCATCTCGAACCGGTTGGTGGCCTCGCTGAAGTAGATCTTGCCGTCCGGAGCGATGTCGAGGTCATCGGGCAGGCGCAGCCTCGAGTCGTCGCGCAACCGGGTCCACGTCCGGTTGGTCTCGTCGGAGAGCTTGCGGTGCTTGCCGTCGGGCGAGACCGAGTACAGGCCCATCCCGCCGACGCAGACGATCAGGTTGCCCGCCGCGTCGAAGGCCAGGCCGAGCGGATGCCCGCCGATGCGCGCGAACACCTCGCGTTCGCGGTAGCCCTCCCCGGAGAACCGCAGGATCCAGCCCTGCCGGGTGCCGCAGTAGATCCGGCCCTGGTCGTCGAGGATGACGTCCTCGGGGCCCTCGACCTCGCCGAGGCCGATCTCCTCGGCGTCCCCGAGCCGGTCGTTGATCTCGTACGGGCTGCCCGAGCCCCGCCGCACGTCCGGCGGGGTGCCGTACTCGACCAGCGTCGGGTTGACGTAGGTCTTCTGGATCGCCTTGCCGCGGTTCTTGCCCCACTTGGTGTCGAGCCCGACGGCGATGATCAGCACGATGGCCAGCGCCGTCTGCAGGACCTCACCGCCGACGTCCATCAGCAGCAGCCCCTTGCCGAGCAGGCTGATCGTGGCCGCGCCGATGAACGCCCGCCACACCGTGCCCTTGCCGCCGGACAGGCTGATGCCGCCGAGGATCACCGCGGTCAGCACGCTGAGCTCCATGCCTTCGCCGACGCGGGCGCTCGCACTGCCCAGGCGCGCGGCGTAGAAGACACCGGCGAGCGCGCACAGCGCGCCGGAGATGACGTAACCCAGCAGCAGGACGCGTTCCACGCGGATGCCGGCGTGCCGGGCGGCCCGCCTGCTCGCGCCCACGGCGGTGACGTGCCAGCCGAACCGGGACCGGCTGAGCAGGATGTGACCGGCGACGAGCACCACGAGCAGCGTGACGAAGCTGAACGGGATGCCGGCCACCTTGCCCGTGCTGAACCAGTCCCACACCGGGTCCATCAGGAACACCGTGGCGGTCTGCGCCGAGTAGTGCAGGTCCAGCAGGTTGAGCACACCGCGGAAGATGATCAGCGTGACGAGCGTGGTGAGGAACGGCCGCGCCTTGAGGTAGGCCACGATCGACCCGTTCACCGAGCCGAGTACCGCGCCGACGACGATCGTCAGCAGGATCGCCGGCACCACGGGCACACCCACGACGGTGATCAGCAGGAGCACCACGATGTTGCACAGCCCGAACATCGAGCCGACGGACAGGTCGATCCCGCCGGAGATCATCACGATCGCCATGCCGAGGCAGACGAGCGAGATCTCGGCGAGCTCGGTCGCCGAGGACAGCAGGTTCGCCGTGGTGGCGAAACCCGGTGCGGCGAAGGAGAAGAAGACGATCACACCGACCAGGATCGCCAGCGGGATCGCGGGTTCCATCCACCGCTTCTCGAAGAGCTCGGCGAACACCTGCTGCGGGGAGAACCGGTATCGCAGGTGCCGCAACCGGGTGCCCAGGTTCTCGTTCTCCAGAACGTTGCGCTCCGGTGGCCGGCGCCGGGCGGGCACGGGCCGGACTTCCGTACTTGCCGTCATGGCGGTCCCTCTCGGTGGCGGCGGGTCAGGAAACGGTGAGCCCGTCGCTCTTGCCGTCGTAACACATGTTCGGCTGGTTCCAGTTGGACTTGTCGATCTTCACCAGCGGCGTGTAATCGGCGATCCGGGCCGTGCCGGGCGCCTGGCCGGACTGCAGGAGGTACTTGGCGATGGCGACGATGTCCGTGCCCTGCGTGGGCACCGAGTACCCGTAGGACTGGTGGAACATCCCGTCGCGGATGCCCTCGCAGGTGATCGAGCTGTGGTCGGAGGTGAACACCTTGACCTGCCCGAGCTTCCCGGCCTCCTTGATGGCCGCCGCCGATCCGTACTGCATCTGGTCCCAGAAACCCCAGCTGGCGCACAGGTTCGGGTGCTGCTGGATCACCGTCGCGGTGATGTCGTGCGCCTTGGTGCGGTCCCAGTTCGCCGCCTGCGTGGAGACGATCTTGATCTCCGGGTGCTGGTCGAAGACCTCCTTCGCGCCCGCCATGACGTCGAGCGTGAACCCGGAGGTCGCGTCACCCTGCACGATCTGCACCTCGTGCGAGGTGGGGGTGTGCGCGCCGCACTCGCTGACGATGTCGGTGGCGATCCGGCGGCCGAGGTCGATGGTGTCGGCGCCGACGAAGGCGTCGGACTTGTAGTTGCTCACCATGTTGATCTGGATGACGTAGATCCCGGCCTGCTCGGCCTGCTGGATGAGCTTGGCGAGGATCTGCACGTCGAAGTTGTGCACCACCAGCACCGCGGGCTTCTCGTTGATCAGCGACTGCACGGCTTCGGCCTGCTTCGCGGTGTCCCAGTTGGGATCGCGCAGGACGTAGTTCAGCCCGGCGGCCTTGAAGCCGCTCTCCATCTGCCGGTTCCACTCCTCCATCAGCGGAGTGCCCAGTCCCACCGGGACGAACGCGACGGTCTTGCCCTCGATGCTCTGCAGGGCGTGGTTGCGGAGCTCGCCGGCGGACGCCGTCGGCGGGACCTGGCCTGCCGCGGCCGACGTCGAGTTCGCCCTGGTGCCGGTGGAACAGCCGGTCGCGATCAGCATCGCGGCGGCGCCGAGTGCGAGTGCGCGGACCGCGCGAGTGCGAAGTGGACGCATGGGAGGACCTCCTTGTCCTTCGGTGGATGTCCGGGGGCGGTCAGTCGCCCTGGCGAACGGTCTCTTCGTCGCGCGGGTGCAGCCGGTTGTCCAGCACCAGCGCCGCCAGCAGGATGAGACCCTTGACGATGTCCTGCTCGTGGGTGTTCATGTTCATGATCGTCATGCCGTTGAGCATGATCCCGATCAACGCGGTGCCTGCCACCACGCTCGCGACGCTGCCGCGGCCGCCGACGAGGCTGATCCCGCCGACCACCACGACGAGCAGGACGTCGTAGATCAGCGAGCCGTCGATGACCTGGGTGTTGAGCCCGCCGACCGCGCCCGCCGTGACCAGGCCGCCGACGAACCCGATCGCGGCGCTGGCGGTGTATTCGAACACGGTCAGCGGCCGCACCGCGATGCCGGTGATCGCGGCCGCGCCGGCGTTGTCCCCGTGCGCGTAGATGAAGCGTCCCCCTCGGGTCCGGGAGAGCATCAGCTGGGCGAGCACGGCGACGACGGCGAACACGATGATGGGGACCGGGATCCCGACGACGGTGCCCTGACCCAGTGCCAGGACGAACTCGCGGTCACCCGGCAGCTCCGCGATCAGTCCGTCGAGGACGGTGGTGCGGGCGAGACCGTACACCAGCAGACCGGAGGCCAGCGTCGCGAACAGGGCCGGGATCTCGACGAAGGCGATCAGGAACCCGTTGAGCAGCCCCATGATGACGACGATGCCGAGCCCGACGAGCAGGGCGACCGGTGTGCTGACCGGGGTGCGCATCAGCTGGATCGCGACCGCGGTGGCCACGCCCATCGACGCGATGAGGGAGAGGTCCATCCCCCTGGCGATCACCACGACCGCCATGGCCACCCCGAAGATCCCCAGCGAGGAGACGCTGCGGACCAGGTTGACCAGGTTGTCGACGTTGAGGAACCCGTCGAGGGTCAGGCTGAAGGCCACGAACAGGGCCACGACCACGAAGAGGACCACCCGTTCCTGGGAAATCCGGTTCCGGAATGACGGTCGCGACCTCGGTAGAACTGCGCTCATCGCTACTCCATTGTCCGATGCGCGAGGTGCTTAGCGAGCACTAGATAGGATTGACGGAAAAGATACACGGGTTCGTTTTTCAGACAAGTCCCCGTGGTCCACGGGAGCGGGTTACCACCCGTTGGGGTGAGGTGGGCCGGGGCGGCCGGCGGCGTGATTGGGTAACGCTTCGGTCTCGGGGGCCGCCGCCGAGTGGCACCGTGAGCCGACGTCTCAGTGACTAGATCCGTTGCTGCGCTGGGAAGTTTCAGTCCTGAATGGTCAAAGGTTCAACCGTGTTGCCGCGGCCGGGCGGGTTGTCCGCAGGGCGAACTTGACAAACGGAGCGGTGCGTGCCCTACTTATCGGGCGTTAGATAGCCAGTGGTGTTCACGGACGCGACAGGGAGCGGTGTGACGCATTCACCGTCGCGCTGATTTTCTTTTGCCGAATTCGTCGATTTCGTTTTCCTGCCGGTCACCGTTGCCTCGGAGAAAACCGCATGCTTCCCTCTTCCTGGGCCCCGCGGCTGCGCCTGCCGCTGATCGCGGCGCCCATGACGGCCGTCTCGGGTCCCGCTCTCGTCGTCGCCGCCTGCCGGCACGGCGTCATCGGCTCGTTCCCGACGCACAACGCGCGCAACCCCGCCGAGCTCGACCGGTGGCTGTCCCTGATCCGTGCGGCGCTGCCCGCCGCGGCCGCGCCGGTCGCGCCCAACCTGGTCGTGCACCGGTCGAACACCCGGCTGCGGGAGGATGTGGACTGCCTCGTGCGGCATGGCGTCGAGGTGGTGATCACCAGCGTCGGTTCCCCGGAGCCGGTGGTGGGGCCGCTGCACGACGCCGGAGCGCTGGTGTTCGCCGATGTCGCCACCCTGCGCCACGTGGACCGCGCGCTCGCCGCCGGAGCGGACGGTCTCGTGCTGCTGACGTCGGGGGCCGGCGGGCAGACGGGGTGGAACAACCCGTTCTCCTTCGTCCGCGCGGTGCGGGAGCGCTACGCCGGGCCCGTCGTCCTCGCCGGTGGTGTCGGTGACGGTGTCGCACTGCTCGCCGCCCGCCTGCTCGGCGCGGATCTGGTCTACATGGGCACCAGGTTCATCGCGACGGAGGAGAGCCTGGCAGGTGACGACTACCGGCAGGCGCTCGTGGACGCCTCGCTCGACGACATCGTCCAGTCGCGGGGCCCGAGCGGGCTGCCCGCCAACTTCCTCGCCGCTTCGCTGGCTGCCGCCGGCGACGGCAAGGATCGCACCGGGTTCGACTTCCGGACCCTGCTCGAGCAGCCGCGCGCCTGGCCGGCCGGCCAGAGCGCGCACGGTGTGCGCCGCGTGCAGAGCGTCGCCGACCTGGTCGAGTCGGTCCGGGCGGAATACACCTCGGCCCTCCGGGCCGTTCCCGTCGATCCCCTCGCCGAGGCCTGTGCGGCCGGAAAGGAGTCCTGATGTCGTTGTGGGGAACGCTGCCGAGCGTCCTGGACCGCGCCTGCGCGTACTACCCGGACCGGGTGGCCATCGTGGACGGTGGCCGCCGGATCCGGTACCGGGAGCTGCGGGAGTGGTCCGACCGCGTCGGCAACGGCCTGCACGAGCTCGGGGTGCGCAAGGGGGACCGCGTCGGGCTGCTGATGCCGAACTGCCTGGAGTTCATCCCGACGCAGCACGGGATCTGGAAGGCCGGCGCGGCGACGGTGCAGATGCCGGCCAGGGCCTCGGCCGAGGACCTCGCCTACTTCCTGGAACAGTCGGAGGCGTCGGCACTGGTCTACCACGCACAGTTCGAGCCCGTGGTCGGGAAGTTCCGCACGCGGCTGCCGGGAATCCGGCGCTACGTCCGCCTGGGCGGCGGGGAGGACGTGGCGGACACGTGGGACTACGGGATGGTGTTCAGCGCGGCGCCGACGGAGACACCGGTCCCCGAGCCGGCGCCGGACGACCTCGCCTACGTCGCGTTCACCTCGGGCACGACGGGCACCCCGAAGGGGGTCGTCTACACGCACGAGGCCTGGTCGCACTACATCGTGACCGCCGGTCTGGAGATCGCCGACACCCGGCCCGGCGAGGTGTTCGCCCACGGCGCGCCGCTCACGCACTTCACCGGGGCGTTCGTGCTGCCGACGTTCATGCGCGGCGGGACGAACGTCATGCTGCCCTCCCTCGACGTGGACCTGCTGCTGGAGACCGTGGCGAAGGAGCGCGTCACCGCGACCGCGGTGGTGCCGACCGCGCTGTACCTGATGCTCGACCACCCGCGCCTGGCCGACATGGACCTCTCGTCGCTGCGCACGGTCGTCTACGCCGGGTCCCCGATCGCGCCGGAACGCCTGCGCCAGGCGCTGGCCGCGCTCGGGCCGATCTTCGTGCAGACCTACGCCGGTCACGAGCCCGGGTTCATGACCACGCTGCGCAAGGAGGACCACCGGCTCGGCACGCCGGAGGAGGCCGCGCGGCTGGCGTCGGCCGGGCGCCCGATGTTCCACGTCGAGATGAGCATCCAGGACGAGTCCGACCGGATCCTGCCGGTCGGGGACGTGGGCGAGGTCTGCACCCGGCAGGAGGGGCAGATGGTCGGTTACCTCGACCCGGCGCTCGACAGCGAGGCGATCCGCGACGGCTGGGTGCACTCCGGGGACATCGGCTACCTCGACGACGACGGGTACCTCTACCTCGTCGACCGGAAGAAGGACATGATCGTGACGGGCGGGTTCAACGTCTTCCCGAGGCAGGTGGAGGACGTCCTGGCGCAGCACCCCGCGGTCGCGCAGTGCGCGGTGTTCGGCGTGCCCGACCCGAAGTGGGGTGAGGCGGTCAAGGCGGTCGTGGTGCCGAAACCCGGGTCCGATGTCGGTGCTGAGGAGCTGATCGCTCTGGTCAAGGAGCACAAGGGCAGCGTGTGGGCGCCCAAGTCGGTGGACTTCGTGTCCGCGTTGCCCCTGAACGCGTCGGGCAAGGTGGACAAGAAGTCGCTGCGCGCGCCGTACTGGGCCGGGCAGGGCAGGCGCATCGGCTGAGGCGTCAGCAGCCGGCGGCGGGGGTGCCCGGCGGGCTGAACTGCAGCCACACCGTGTTCGTTCGGGGGAGCAGGTACGTGGCGTCCTCGGGGCGGCGCCAGCCGTCCGGGACCAGGACGTACTGGCCGCCCGACTGGAGCAGCAGCTTCAGCCCGGGGTAGCGGTACTGGAACGCGCCGTCCGGGGCGGGGCAGTGCACTTCGCCCGGGAGGTTGAGCCGCTGGGTGCTGAAGAGGACCACCGCGGGGCGGGCGGGCAGCGCCTGCTCCGTTTCGAAGGCGCGGCGGACGCCGACCTGGCCCGCGTAGTCGGCGACCGCCCAGAACAGGCCGAACGTCACCAGCGCGTAAGCCACCAGCCACTCCGCCACCCCGAGCGCGCTGCCTGCGGGCGCGGTCCACCGGCGCCACGCGAAGATCAGCAGCACCACGGCGAGCGCGAAACCCAGGCCGGGCAGCGCGGTGAACCGCCGGTAGGGCACCGGGTCCAGCGCGATCGCGAACGTCACCGCGAGCAGCGCCGCCCCCAGCACCGCGGCCACCGGCGTCGCCCGGCGCAGGAGGGTCTGCCACGCCCGCCGCGACAGCCGGAACCGCAGGAAGCGGATCACCCCGAGCACCAGGAACACCGCCGCGGCGATCTCGGCGATCGGCAGCAGCAGGCCGTCCACGCCGCGCGCCAGGATCTCCGGCGTGGTCTGGCCGAGGAGTGTGTAGTGCACGCGGAAGTAGCTGAAGAACACCTGTGTGGTCAGGAAACCGAAGTAGTACAGCAGGCCGGTCAGCAGCGTCGCGTTCGCGGCCAGGGTGCCGACGACGCGCAGCGCTCTGGCCGGTCCGGTCTGCGGCGTTGTCCGGGGGCGGGGTGGTGACAGCCGGGTCCTAGCCACCGGTGCTGTCCGAAGTGGACTGCTCCGAAGAGGACTCCTCGGTGGACTCCTCAGTGGTGGTTTCCTCTGTGGTCTCACAGGGTTTCGCCGTGATGGTGATCGTTCCGCCCGGGTACACCGGGTCCGGCGAGATGTCCGTCGCGCAGTCGCCGGAACCGACGATCCGCACCCGCACACCGCACCGGTCCGGCCCGCAGAACTCCGCGAGCTCGCGGAGGATCGCGCCTTGGGCGCTGGTCGGCCCGGCCGCGCGTACCGTGCTGTCGTAGTTGATCGGGCTGCCCGGCACCCCGGGCGGAGCGCTCTTCTTCGAGGTCCGCGTGCGCTCAGTGGTGTCCGTCGTGCCGGTGGTCGTCTCGCTCGCCGTGGTGCTCTCGGGCGGGCTGTCCGCGGTCTGCTCGCCGGGGATCGGCGACCCGCCCGCGCACCCCGCGAGAGCCGCGCCGATCAGCAACGCTGCTGCTTGATACCTCCGCATGGTTCACCGTCCCGGAGGGAGTTCTTGCTTACAGGACGCACCCGGGGCGCGACCTGATACAGCAGTTGACTAGTCCCTTCGGGTGAATCGGCGGGGTTGCGGTGAGGTGCGCGCCGCCCAGTTCGATTTCGCCGCCTTCGGCGTAGGTCGCGAACACCCGCCCGGCCGGCCGCCGGGGCTCCGGCGAGCCCGGCCAGCAGCGGGACGTGGATCCAGAACGACCGGACGTCGTCCGCTCTCGTCGTCCAGGGTGCGGACGCGAGCGGGGTCGTGAACAACCAGTTCCTGTTCGTAGACCTTGAAGCGCTGGGCGGTGCTGAGTTTGATCACCGCGGCGTCGCGGGATTGCCGGTCCGAACCGGCGACCGTGAAGACCGGCAACCCGGTGCACACCACCGCGACGGCCGCCGCTCGCCAAATCGGGCCACGCAGCCGCGCCACATGATCCCAAGTTACCGGCGCGCATCTGTGACCGGAGCCACTTTGACAACCCCGCCGCGGCTACCTGAGTATCTGCAATTAACCATCTGGTCCATTGAGAAGGAGCACGACGTGGTGGCTCAGCCGGGTGCCGACAGGGCGCGCTCGCGGAAGGCGGCACTCGCCGCCTGGGTCGGCAGCGCTCTCGAGTACTACGACTTCTTCATCTACGGCACGGCGGCCGCGCTGGTGTTCGGCAAGATCTTCTTCCCGGCCTCGGATCCGTCGACCGGCACGTTGCTGGCCCTGTCCACGTTCGGCGTCGGCTACGTGTCGCGGCCGCTCGGCGCCATCCTGCTCGGCCACCTCGGCGACCGGTTCGGGCGCAAGCGCGTGCTCGTCCTCACCCTGCTCCTGATGGGCGTCTCGACGGTGCTCGTCGGCTGTCTGCCCAGCTACCAGACCGCCGGGGTCGCCGCCCCGATCATGCTCGTCGCGCTCCGGCTGCTGCAGGGGCTGTCCGCGGGCGGCGAGCAGGCGAGCGCCAACTCGATGTCGCTGGAGCACGCGCCGGAGAACCAGCGCGCCTACTACACCAGCTTCACCCTCAGCGGCACCCAGGCCGGGCAGATCGTCGCCACCGCCGTGTTCCTCCCGGTCGCCGCGCTGCCGCAGGACGCGCTGCTGTCCTGGGGCTGGCGCGTGCCGTTCTGGGGCAGCGCCCTGATGGTCCTCGTCGGCTACCTGGTGCGCCGCACGGTCGAGGAGACCCCGGTGTTCGAGCAGGAGGTCAGCGCAGGCGAGGTCTCCAAGCTGCCGCTGGTCGTGCTGCTCCGCGAGCACTGGGCCGACGTGCTCCGGGTGATCGTCGCCGCGCTGATCGCCTCCGTCAGCACCATCTTCACCGTCTACGCCCTGTCCTACGCGGTCAACACCGTCGGCCTGAGCAAGACACCGATGCTGTGGGTCGGGGTCCTCGCCAACATCGCCGCCGTCGTCTCGATCCCGCTGTGGGCGAAGCTCGCCGACCGCGTCGGGCGCAAACCGCTGTTCATCGCCGGGTCGCTGGGCTGCGCGGTGCTGATCTTCGCCTACCTCGGCGCCATCGCGGCGGGCAGCTGGGTGCTGATCTTCGCCGTCGGCATCGTCCTGTTCGGCGTCGTCTACACCGCCACCAGCGCCGTCTGGCCCGCCTTCTACGGCGAGATGTTCCCGGCGCGGGTGCGGTTGTCCGGCACCGCGATCGGCACCCAGATCGGCTTCGCCATCAGCGGGTTCCTGCCGACGGTCGCCGCCGCGGTCGCCGGCGACGGGGCCGGCGCGTGGCTCGGCGTGTCGATCTTCACCGCGGGGCTGTGCCTGGTCAACGTGATCGCGGTGGCCACCGCGCGCGAGACCTACCGCGTGCCGACCGCGCGGCTCGGCCTCAAGGAAACCGCCGCGCCGGAGCCGGTGGGCGCCGCGCGGTGAGCCGGTACGAGGTCCACGCCCTCTGCTACGGCCGCCGCGAGGGCACCCGGGGACAGCACTTCCTCGGGTGCGCCGCGGGGGAGGCCGACCAGCCGCACCCGACCGCGTACTACGTGTGGCTGGCGCGGTCGGCCCAGCACACCGTCCTGATCGACGCCGGCATCCACCCGACGCGAGTGCCGCCCGGCCTCGACTACCGGCGTCCGGCCGAGCTGCTGGACTCGATCGGCGTCGCGGCCGGGGACGTGGACCTCGTGGTGCTCACGCACCTGCACTACGACCACGCCGGGACGGTCGCGGACTTCCCCGGCGCCCGCTATGTCGTGCAGCGCGCGGAACTGGCCTACTGGACGGGACCGTGGGCGAAGCGCATCCGGCGCGAGCACTGGCTGCTCGACGAGGACGCGCTCGGCCACGTCCGCGGCGACCGGCTGTCCGAAGTGGACGGCGACGTGGAGGTCCTGCCCGGGCTGAGTGTCCACGTCGTCGGCGGGCACACGGCCGGGATGCAGATCGTCCGCGTCGCGACCGCCGCCGGGCCGGTCGTGGTGGCTTCGGACGCCAGCCACTTCTACGAAAACCTCGACGACGACCGCCCGGCGCCGCTGCTGCACTCGATGCCCGGCGTCTACGGCGCGTTCGACCGGATCCGCGAGCTGAGCGGCATCGTGCTGCCCGGCCACGACCCGGAGGTGCTGGAGCGGTACCCGGCCGCGGGACGGGACGTCGTCCGCGTCGCCTGAGCCGGGCACCGCTTCCCGCGTCAAGCCGCCCGGTCCGTGACGGCCGGCGCCTGGTCCCGCACCAGTTCGCGGCGCTTCTCGTCCTTGGCCCACCACTGCCGCTTGCCCGGGTGGCGCGCCTCGTAGCCCAGCTGCCACACGATGCTCCGGCAGATGACCTCCTTCACCAGCGCGCCGAGCCTGCCGCCGATGAAGTTCGCCTTCGCGGTGTCGTCCTTCGTCGAGAACTGGAAGATGCCGTGCCGGCGGCCGAGGCTGATGCACATCCCGGCGAACCCGACGTCGATCGGCGCGGGCTCCTCGCCCGCGATCCGGGCCAGGACCGTCCGCGCGGCCTGCGGGCCGACCTGGACGGCGGCCTGGCAGCTCATCCGCACCGGCAGCCCCGACGGCGCCGCCGAATCCCCGGCCGCGACGATGCGCTCGTCGTCCACGCTGGTCAGGGTCTCGTCGGTGAGCAGGCGGCCCAGCGCGTCGGTGGTCAGGCCGCTGCGGGCGGCGAGGTCAGGGACGCCGAACCCGGCGGTCCAGATGGTCACCCCGGACAGCAGCGCGCGGCCGTCGCTGAGTTCGACGGCGTCCCGCGTCACGGCCGTCACCGTGGGCCCGTCGAGCACGGTCACGCCCAGCTTTTCCAGGCGCCGGGCGACCGAGCGCCGCCCCTTCGGGTGCAGGTACGGGCCGAGTTCACCGCCGCAGACCAGCGTCACGGCGCGACCCCGCCCGGCCAGCTCGGCGGCGGTTTCGATGCCGGTCGGCCCGCCTCCCACGATCGTCACGGTCGACGCCGCGTCGAGGAGTGGCCGCACGCGCTCGGCTTCCTCCAGGGAGGCGATGGGGTGGGCGAATTCGGCCGCGCCGGGCACGCCCGGGTCCGCGCTGCCGCTGCCCACCGCGTAGACCAGGTAGTCGTAGCCGAGGGTGTCGCCGCCGGCCAGCGTCACGCGCCGCGCGGCGGCGTCGATGCGGGTCGCGGTGTCCACCACCAGCCGCACGCCCGCGGCCAGGACTTTCCGGTAGTCCACGACCGCCGGGCCGGTGCCGCCGGCCAGCTGGTGCAGGCGGATCCGGTCGACGAACTCCGGGCGCGGGTTGACGAGGGTGACGGTCACGTCGCCGCGCTGCGTCAGCCGGTTCGCCGCCATGACTCCGGCGTAACCGCCGCCGATCACGATCACTTCGGTGTTGCCGCTCATGGTGTCTCCTTCGCAGAGGGTCGACCATCTGACAAAGCGGCTCCCCGGGGCGTGACAACGCGTGACCCGGATCACTCCCGTGCCCGCAGGATCTAGCCGGCGACTCCTCGGCGGCGGGCCGGGATCCGTGACGGCGCCGTCCGCGGCGTCGCCAGGCTACACAGTGATGTCCGATCGGGCTCTGAGGTGTCGCCTGTCGTGAGGAAGTCCGCGTAGGACTGGCGCAGCTCGTCGAGATCTCAGGCGCGCAACGGCTTCCCTGCCGACGTGGTGACCAGGCGACGGGCCGCGCGCCAGAACCAGTAGTCGCCGAGCAGGGTGCCCAGCAGGCGCTGCGAGTGCTGCGGGGCGGGTCCGGTCATGGCCGGAGTCTAGAGGCCTTCCACTGAGTGACAGTGCCGTTGACGGTCGTCGTGCTAAATGACCACAGTGAGGTCCCCCAACGAAGGGAAGGCGTCCTGTGAAGCAGTTCGTGTGGAAGGTCCTGGCGGCCGCCGCGGCGGCCGTGGCCCTCACCGGTGTGACGGTGGGCCTGGCATCGGGAACGACTCCGGAGACGGCAAACCGGCCGGCGATGGAGCAGTTCCACCCCGTCGTCCGCGAGGCGGCCGCCAACACGCGGGGCCTGGCCGTCGAGTACACGGTGTACCGGCCGGCGGACCTGGACGAGATCCACGGCAGGCTGCCCGTGGTCGTCATCGGCAACGGCGCGTGCCGCCACCTCGGCAACAACGAGCTGCTCGCCACGGAGATGCTGGTGGCCGCACACGGTTTCGTCGTGGTCGCGGTCGGCGCGGTCGACCAGCCGGCGAACGACGAGAACGGCACCCCGCGCCCGGAGGTCATCACCGACGGCATCACCTGGGCCGAGCGGGAGAACGACCGCAAGGGCAGCGACCTGCGCAACCGGCTCGACCTGAACCGCGTGGCGGTGGCCGGGCACTCCTGCGGCGGGCTCGAAGCACTGGTCGCGGGCGCGGATCCGCGGGTGAAGTCGGTGGCCTCGCTCGACAGCGGCTTCTTCGCCGACGGGCGGTACGGGTACGGCCGGGAGGAGCTGGCGAAGCTGCACACCCCGGCGTTGTTCCTCGACGGCGGACCGTCCGACGTGGCCCACGAGAACAGCCTCGCCAACTACGACCTGGCGACCGTGCCCGCCGTGCGGGCGACCAACCCGGGCGCCGGGCACAGCGGGTTCTGGTACGGCCTGCGCGACGGGCAGGTCGACGCCGCCATGCGTGAGGAGGCCGTTTCGGTGCTGGTGAACTGGCTGGACTTCACCCTCAACGGCAACCCGGTGGCACGCGACTACTTCCTCGGCTCGTGCACGCTGTGCGCGACGCCGGGGTGGGAGGTCGCCGCGAAGAACTTCCCGGTCCGATGAGGCGGCTCGCGCGTGCCCTGGTGGCCGCACTCCTGCTCACCGCCGGGACCGCGGTGCCCGCGTCGGCGGCGGGCCAGTGCCTCGCCGGCGCGTCCTGTCTCGACGGCCGCCTCGCCGACGGCACGCCGTACCTGTTCGTCAAGCCGGACCACTGGCAGGGCACGGTGATCGTCGGGCTCGACTTCGCCTCCGGCGGGCTCGCCGATCCGCTGACCGTCCGGCTCGTGGACCGCGGGATCGCCGTCGGCGGGACCACCCGCACGGTCACCGGGTGGAACATCGCGCGGGCGATCGACAACCAGGCCGAGGCGCTGTCCCGCTTCGAGGCGGCCTCCGGCCCCGCGAAGTGGGCCATCGCGTCCGGCGAGTCCATGGGCGGGTTCGTCTCCGCCGGGGCGGCGCAGGTGCACCCGGAGGTCTTCGACGCCGCGGTGCCGTTCTGCGGTGGCCTCGGCGGCGCGGTCGGGCAGTGGAACCAGAAGCTGGACACCGTGTTCACGCTGAAGACGCTGCTGTTCCCGGACCGCGACCTGCCGGTGACCGGCATCCCCGCGGACGTGCCGGGCACGCAGCAGGCCTGGATCTCGGCGCTCGCCGGGGCACAGGCGACGCCGGAGGGCCGGGCGCGGATCGCCCTCGCCGGCGCGATCGGGCAGCTCCCGGAGTGGGGTCTCGCGGCCGACGGCTCCGAGACGCCGCTGCCCCGCACCGTGACCGAGCGCCAGGAGGGCACGTACCTCGCGCTGGCCGGCGGCCCGTTGCCCTACATCGGACAGGCGATGAGCAGCCGCAGGCAGATCGAGCAGCTGGCCGGTGGCAACCCGTCGTGGAACACCGGGGTGGACTACGCCAGGCAGCTTGGCGACGACCCGGCGGTGCGGGAGCTGTACCGGCGGGCCGGGCTGGACCTCGCCGCGGACCTCGCGCGGCTGGCGGCGGCGCCGCGCATCGCCGCCGACCCGTCCGCGGTGGCCTACCTCAGCCGCGGCATCGTGTTCGACGGCGAGCTGGACATCCCGGTGCTGACCGTCAACGCGACCGGCGACCAGATCTCGACGGTGGCGCAGCAGCAGTCCTACGGCGCGGTGGTGCGGTCGGCGGGCAACGGCCCGCTGCTGCGGCAGACGTACGTGCAGACCGCGGGGCACTGCACCTTCACCGCGGACGAGCAGGTGAGGGCCATCGAGGTGATGCTGGACCGGTTGCGGACCGGGCACTGGCCGTCCACCTCGCCGCGGGTGATGGGCGGCCGGTACGTGCCGTTCACGCCGCCGGTGTTCAACCGGCCGTTCACCGCAACGGTGTCTCCCGGACGGTGACGACCGCGGCGAAGGCCAGCAGCGCCAACGGGATCGCGGCGAGGAACGCGAGCCGCAGCCCGCTGGTATAGGTCAGGTGCACTGTCTCCGCCAAGGCGGCCGGGAGCCGGGCGATCTGTTCGGGAGTGCCGAGCAGATCGCCCGGCAGCCCCTCGCGGAGGTGGGACGCGATGACCGAGCCGAAGGCCGCCACGCCGACCGCCCCGCCGAGGGAGCGGGCGAACGTGGCGGCCGAACCGGCCACCCCCAGGTCACCGGGACCGACCGCGTTCTGCGCCGCCAGCACCAGAACCTGTTGCGCCATCCCGGTTCCCGCGCCGAGGACCGCCATCGCGGCGGCGAGCCACCACGGGGAGGTGGCGGGCGTCAGCGGGGCGAGCATCACCAGGCCCACCACCAGCAACGCGCACCCCGCCGCGGGGAACACCTTCCAGCGGCCGGACGCGACGATCCGCCGTCCGGTCAGCACGGAGGCCGCGATCATGGTGCCGATCTGGGGCAGCATCAAAAGGCCGGCGCGCACCGCGTCGTGCCCGCGCACCACCTGCAGGTACTGCGGCAGGTAGATGATGCCGCCGAACATCACCGCGCCCAGCAGGAAACTCGCGCCGACCGCCGCGGCGAACGACGGCACGCGGAACAGCCGGGGCGGCAGGATCGGATCCGCGGCCCGCAGCTCCCTGGCGAGGGCCGCGATACCCAGGCCCACGACCACGAGGCCCAGCACGAGGTTCGGCCAGGACAGCCACGGCCAGGCGCTGCCCGCTGCGGACAGCAGCAGCACCAGGCCGCCGAGCGCACCCGTGAGCAGTGCGGCGCCCGCGTAATCCACGGGGGCGCGGGATGTCGGTGGCTGCCGGTGGGGCGCCAGCCGCACGAGAACCGCCGCCACCGCGGCGATCGGCACCACGCCGAGGAAGCACCACCGCCAGCCCCACGCGCCGACCACCAGACCACCGGCCAGCGGCCCCGCGACCGACGCGACGCCGAACGACATGCCGAACCAGCCGGTGTACCGGCCGCGCTCCCGTGCCGGGACCAGCCCGGCCACCAGGGCGTTCGACAGCGCCAGGATCCCGCCCGCGCCGGCGCCCTGCACCGCGCGGCCGGTGATCAGCCAGCCCATCGCCGACGCCGCGCCCGCGATGAGCGAACCGGCCACGAACACCGCGATCGCCGCCAGCAGCAGCGGCCGCGGGCCCCGCCGGTCGGCGCCCTTGCCCCACAACGGGGTCGCGGCCGTCATGGTAAGCAGCGCGGCGCTCGCCACCCACGCCACTTTGTCCTGCCCGCCCAGCTCCCCGGCGATCGTCGGCAGCGCGATGCCGGCGATGGTGTTGGTCAGCGACGCGGCGAACAAGGCGACCAGCGCGCCACCGAGCACGGCGGGCATCGACGGGGGTTCAGGGTTCACCATTCACGCACCAGTGAGCTGATCGCTTCCGGCGACGGCTGCCGCGGGTCGCCGTGGGCGTCGGGGGTGGTTCAGCCCGTCGCGCCCGCCGCGCGCCTGGGGCGCCGCCCGCTGCGCGTCGCCGAGCGCCGTGGGTGTCGAGGGTGGTTCGGCGCACGTCACGGTTCCGCCCCTCGCGCGCGCTGATCGCCTGGGGCGGCGGCTGCCGCATGTCGCCGAGCGCCGTGGACATTGGAGGTTGTGCTGATCGCCTCCGGCGACCGCTGCCGAGCACTGCGGGTATCGGGCTCGTTCAGCACACCTCACGGTCCAGCCAGTCGCGCACCACGGCGCTGATCGTCTCGGGCGAGGCCTGCCGTGCATCGACGTTGTCCGCGTGCAGCTCCAGCACCGGGATCCCCGCCGCCCGCAGGGCGCGTGTCGTGAAGTAGCCGCCGCGCGCGTCGTCGGAGACCAGGTGCACCACGCCGTCCACGCCGTGGTTGCGGGCCTCCTTCACGTACCACTCGGCCGACCACGGCGGCGTGTACAACTGGTCGGAGAACGCGGCGAAACGCGCCGCCAGTGCCCGCAACGGGTCGTCGCCGTAGCGCAGGTACCCGTCCGCCGCGATCGCGAGGTACATCGACCACACGAACACCGCGCCGTGGCTCTCCTGGAACCGGCGGTAGAAATCCAGGTCGAACCACAACCCCCGGCCGATCCACATGAGACGGACGCGCTCGTCCTCGCACACCGCCGCGCCCGCGTCGATGCGCGCCGCGACCTCGTCGTGGAAGGCCCGCGCCGCGTCCCGCGCCCATTCCGTCCCGCGATGCCACTGCGGCACCATGACGCTCGGGATGCTGTCGGTGACCGCGAGCGGGCACGGCCGCGCCGCCGCGATCAGGTCCCTGGTGCGCCGGTTCCACTCCTGCTGCTCGTTGACCAGCGCCATCACCTCCCGGAAGCGGGTCTCGGAGAACACCCGCCCGGTGGTCTGCTCCAGGAACCGGATCAGCCCCTCCAGCTCGCCCACCATCAGGTCGAGCCGGTCGCTGCCGATCGCCTCCTCCCAGCGCCGCGGCATCAGCTCCCACCAGCGCACCGGCACGTCGTCCGCGGCCGCGCTCTCCAGCGGGTAGAACGTGATGCCCGGCTGGGCGTCCCAGACGTCGAAGATCTTGCGCGATGCGTCCCCGGTGGTCTCGGCGAGCACGATCGACGGCCGCGGCAGGCCACCCCACGGCGCGTTCGCCGGATCGGGGTCGAACAGCGAGGCCAGCGACGTCGAGCTGTACTGCTCCACGTAGTCCGGGTAGCCGCGCTCCCGCAGCAGCGCGAGGTAGTCCTGGGTGCGCCGCTTCGCCGCGACGATCGAGGCCCACCACTGGTTCACCACGTACGGGATGCCCATGGCGCGGAAGATCTCCTGCGGCGCGTCGGCGTTGACCAGCGCCAGCGGCCCGTCCTGCGCACGCAGGCCGGCGAACCACTCCTTCTGGTAGGCGGTGGCGGCGGACGCGGAGGCGAGGCGGGTCACGGCAGTTCCTTGATCGCGGTGCGGGCTTCGGGGGTGAGGCCGCCGTACGGCTGCCGTTCCAGCAGGACCGCCGGCAACCCGGTGGCTTCGCGCTGGGCCGGGTAGTCCCACGGCGGCGCGTCGTCGTGCTCGCGGACGTAGGAGATCAGCGCTTCGGCTCCGCACTCCCGCGCCGCGGCGGCGGTGTGCGCGGCCCGGGCGCGGATCGACGCGCGCGGGGCGGACGGCCCGTTGTGCTGGTAGCGCTCGGCCAGCGCCAGCTCGGTCGGCGCGCCCACCCGCCGCTGCCACAGCAGATCACCCCAGTCGTGGTCCTCGCCGACGATCAGCAATCCCGCCTCCTCCAGCGCCTCGTACACCTCCGGGCCGTCGTGCCCGCTGCCGGTGAGGAACACCCGCAGCCCCGGCACCGGGGCGTGCTCCTCCTCGAGCACCGACTCCACCAGCTCGATCGCCGCGGGCACCGGCAACGCCGTCGTCCGGGCCACGATGGACAGTGCTCGCGTCCCGCTCAGCCGTCCGCGCCGGCGCAGGGCCGCCATCTCACCGAGCAGCGCCCGCAACCGGTCCTGGGCGGTGATCGCCTCGGCCAGTGCCGCGTCGGTGATCACGGAGCCCGTCCACGATTCCAGCGTCGCCCGCAGCTGCCGGACCTTCGCCAGCACGTACCGCGTCGTCGTGCGGTGCGGCAGGTGCAGCACGTCGACCAGGTGCACCGGCGGCAGCGCCACCGCCGGCTCCACCCGCCGCAGCTCGCGCAGCGCGTAGAACAACCGCAACGACGCTTCGCAGTCGCGGGACACCACGAGCCCGTCCAGCCTGCCGAACTCCCCGGCCAGCAACCGGGACAGCAACGACCGCGCCGCCGGGTCGAGGCCGCGGCCGAGGTACTTCTCGCCCAGCGTCCGGTCCGCGTCCGGCCGCCCGGCCAGCCGCACGGGACGCGCCCCGGCCGCGGTGATCAGCTCCACCGGGACGTCCGCGCCCACGTATCCGATCACCGCGGCCATCAGATCACCGCGTCGGCGGCCAGTTCCGCGAGCTGTTCGGCGCTGTACCCCAGCCGCTCCCGGTACACCTGGTCGTTGTGCTCGCCGAGCGCGGGCGCCGGGCGGTCGAAACCCGCGCGGGCGCCGGAGAACCGGATGGGGATGCCGGTCGCGGACAGGTCGGCGACCGCGCCGTGCCGTGGGTGCGCGAGCGGCACCACTTCCTCGCGCTGCCGCACGAGCGGATCGCGCACGGCCTCCCGCGGTTCCCGCACCGGCGCCGCGGGCACCCCGTGCGCGGCGAACGCGTCGACCACCTCGGCCACCGGGCGCGACGAGCACCACTCGCGGATCAGGTCGTGCAGCTCGTCGGCGTGCCGGACGCGCTGGTCCCGGCTGTGGAACCGGTCGTCCTCGACCAGGTCCGCGCGTCCCATCGCACGCAGCACGCCGTGCGCGAACGCGTCGGTCGGCGCGCACAGGGCGACGTGACCGTCGGCGGCAGGCAGGATCCCGAAGGGCGCCAGCCGCGGCACCATCGACCCGGTGCGCTGCGGCAGCCCGACCGCCTCGAAGGCGTCGAACGGCTCGCACGCGACCAGCGAGGTCAGCGCGCCGAGCATCGACACGTCGACGTGCTGCCCCTCGCCGGTGTGCTCGGCCTGCATCAGCGCCGACACGGTCCCGATCACCGCGAACAGCGGCGCCAGCATGTCGCCGACCGGCAGCCCGAACCGCACCGGGCCTTCGTCCGGCTCGCCCGCGGTCATCATCACGCCGCTCAGCGCCTGGATGATCGAGTCCATCGCCTTGCCAGAGCCGGGACCGCCCTGCGCGCCGAACCCGCTGATCGAGGTGTAGACCAGGCGCGGGTTCAGCTCCCGCACCGCGGGGTAGTCGATGCCGAGCCGGTGCGTCACGCCCGGGCTGTAGTTCTCCACCAGCACGTCGGCGTCGCGCACCAGGTCGGCGAAGACCGCCTTGGCGCGCGGGTTCTTCAGGTTCAGGGTGACGCTGAGCTTGTTGCGGCCGCGGACGAGCATCGACACCGACATGTCGTCGTCGCCGCGCCGCGTCAGGGAGAGCCCGTCGCGGCCGAGGTAGGGCGCGTTGTTGCGGGAGGAGTCCCCGCCGGTGAACGGGTTCTCCACCTTGATGACCGTGGCGCCGAGCCCGGCGAGCAGGAGCGTCGCGTACGGGCCGGCCAGCGCTGTGGTCAGGTCGATGACGGTGCGCCCGGCGAGCGGCTGGTCGGTCATGACGTCCTTTCGATGTCGTCCAGCAGGACCCGGTCGCCGCGCGGCGTGAACCGCCCGTTCAGCCCGGCCCTGCGGGTGATGTCGTCGATGTAGCCGGTCACCCGGTCGCCGTCGGGCGTGCCGCCGCACGGCACCGGCGCGCCGCGCTCGTCGATCCAGCACGGCACGAACCCGGCTTCGGCGAGCCCGTCGCGGTCGAAGCCGAGCCAGGCGATCGCGGTGTTGCGGCTTTCCGGGTGGAACGGGTAGGCGGGCATCCGCGGGTCGGGCGCGAACCCGTACAGCTCCTTGCGCCGCCGCGACCACGCTTCCAGCTCCGCGCTGGAGTCCGAGCCGGTGCCCGGGGTGAGCGCGTGGGTGACGGTGACGAAGTTGCCGAGCCCGTGGAAGATCGGCTTCCCCCGGTGGGTTTCGACGCCGCGCATGATGTGCGCGTGGTGCCCGAACACCGCGTCGGCGCCCGCGTCGATCGCCGCGCGGGCCACCGGCTTCTCGTACATCGCGACCGCGGCCGGGGTGTGGCCGACGCCCTTGTGCAGCGACACCAGCACGATGTCGGCGTCCGCGCGCAGCGCCCGGATGTCGTCGGCCATCGCGTCCAGGCTGTCCGGGTCGGCGAAGGTGTAGATCTTCGGCGGCCCGCCGGGGCTCGCGTGGTCCAGCTCGTAGTGGGTGAGCACGTGCACGTAGGCGCAGCCGGGTTTCTTCGACGTGGCCCAGGATTCCCGCGGGCCGACGCAGTTGTAGGACAGCACGCCGATCCGCAGCCCGTCGCGCTCGACGATCGCCGGCCTGCGGGCCTCGTCGAGGTTCGCCCCCGCGCCCGTCGGCAGGAGCCCGGCTTCCCGGGAGTGCCTGATGGTGTCGGCCACGCCGACGTCACCGGCGTCGCAGATGTGGTTGCCCGCCAGGGTGACGATGTCGAAACCCGCCTGAGCAAGCGCCTTCAGCGCCGCGGGGTCGGCGGGCGGTGCGGGCACGTCGGTGCTCTGCGAGACCGTCGTCGTGGAGTGCGGGACCTCGACGTGGCCGATCGTCACGTCGGCCGCGCGCAGCAGGTCCGCGGACGGGGCGAGGAACGACGCCGGGTCCGGCTCGTCGAGGATCAGGTCCCCGACCGAGGCGATGGTGATCACGACACACCCTCCATCGTCGCGTTGTGGCGGGCCAGGAAAGCCCGCAGCCGCGGGGTTTTCGGGTCGCCGAACAGCTCCGCGGGCGGCCCGGACTCGACGATCCGCCCCGCCTCCATGAACACGCAGCGGTCGGCGACCTCGCGGGCGAAGGCCATCTCGTGGGTCACCACGACCATGGTCATGCCGTTCGCGGCGAGGTCCCGCATCACGCCGAGCACCTCGCCGACCAGCTCGGGGTCGAGCGCGCTGGTGGGCTCGTCGAACAGCGTGATCCGCGGGTGGGTGGCGACCGCGCGGGCGATCGCCACGCGCTGCTGCTGGCCGCCGGAGAGCTGCCGGGGGTAATGCTCGGTGCGGTCGCTCAGGCCGACCTGCGCCAGCAGCTCCAGCGCCTCCACCCTGGCCTCGGCGCGGTCCCGGCCGTGCACGCGCACCGGCGCTTCGGTGACGTTGCGCAGCACGGTCATGTGGGGGAGGAGGTTGAACTGCTGGAACACCATGCTCATCCGCCGCCGCTGGGCCGCGACGCGCCGCTCGGGCAACGGGCGCAGCCGGGAACCGCGGCGCTCGTAGCCGAGCAGCTCGTCGTCGAGGTAGATCGCGCCGCCGTCGATGCTCTCCAGCTGGTGCACGCACCGCACCAGCGTCGACTTGCCCGACCCGGACGGGCCGATCACCACCACGACCTCGCCCTCGTGCACGTCGAGGCTGACGTCGTCGAGCGCGGTGTGGTCGCCGAAGGACTTGCGCACGTTGCGCACGCGCAGCACCGGATCGCTCATTTCCGCACCCCGTGTCCCCGGCTGAAGTGCCGTTCCAGGCGGCGCTGGCCGATCGTCAGCAACGTGACCACCGCCAGGTACCACAGGCACGCGACGATGAGCATCGGCACGATCTGGTAGGTGCGGTTGTAGATGACCTGGACCGAGTGCAGCAGGTCGGCCATCGCGATCACCGACACCAGCGCGGTGCCCTTGAGCACGCTGATGAACTGGCTGCCCGCGGGCGGGATGATCGTGCGCATCGCCTGCGGCAGCACCACGCGCACGAACGTCTGGCCGGGCGTGAAACCCATCGCCCTGGCCGCGTCGCGCTGCCCGCTGTCCACCCCGAGCAGCCCGGCGCGGATGATTTCGGCCAGATAGGCGGATTCCACCAGCGACAGGCCGATGATCGCCGCGGTGAGCGGGGTGATCACCAGGTTGGCGTCCCAGGAGGCGAACACCGGGCCGAACGGGATGCCGATCGACAGCCGCGGCAGCAGGTAGGCCAGGTTGAACCAGAAGATCAGCTGCACCAGCGGCGGGATGCCGCGAAACACTCCGATGTAGACGGTCGCGGCCCAGCGCAGCGGCGGGAAGTCGCTCAGCTGCGCCGCGGCGAGCAGCCCGCCGACCAGCGAGCCGATCACCATCGCCACCACCGCGAGCAGGACGGTGGTGCCGAGCCCGGCGAGCACGGTCGGGTCGAACAGGTACTCGGCCACGACGTCCCACTGGAAGCGGGAGTTGCCGATGAGGAACCAGGCGAGCTGGGCGGTGACGACCGCCAGGACGATCCCGGCCACCCAGCGCCACGGCCGGAACCGGTGGCGCGCGGTGGCGACGTCGTCGGGCGGCGCCGCGGTGAGGGTTGTCATGGGTTCTCCGTGGTCAGCGGGACGTGGCGACGTTGAGCAGCGGTTTCTCGACCGTCACGTCGGTCAGTCCCCACTTCTGCATGATCTGGCGGTACTCACCGCTGTCGAACAGGGCCTGGAACGCGTCGCGCAGCACCGGGCCGAGGCCGTTGGTCTTCGGCACGAGCAGCGCGAGGTTGTCGGCGGTCGCGCCCTGCGCCTCGGTCTGCGTGACGTAGGTGAAGGCGCCCTTCTGCGCGGTGGTGACGTCGATGGCCGCGGCCTGGGTCATCCCGGCGGCGTCCGCGCGGCCGGACTGGGCGGCCAGCATCGTCGCGTTGGTGTCGGCCAGGCCGATCGTGGTGGTGGGCGCGCGCCCGGCGCCGGTGCAGTACTGGGAGAGCTTGTTCAGCTGCTCCTCGACGATGCTCGCGCTGACCACCGCGACCCGCTTGCCGCACAGGTCGTCCACCGTCTTGATGCCGGCGGTGGAGCCCGCGGGCACGACGTAGGAGGTGCGGGTGGTCATCCAGGTGATCGAGTCGAACTGCTGCTCGCGTTCGGCGGTGGCCTTGACCGGGCCGTTGAAGGCCTCGTAGCGGCCGCTGAGCATGCCCTGCAGGGCGGCCGGGAGGTTGCTGACCACCACGGTCTGCGTGCGGACGCCGAGGACCCGGCCGAGCGCGTCCTGGAAATCCTTGTCGATGCCGGTGACACTGGTGCCGTCGGCGCCGACGGTCCGGTACGGCGGGTGCGAGTCCCCGGCGAATCTGATCACGCCGGAGTCCTTGACCTGCTGCGGCAGGGCGTCGTGCAGGGCTGGCACGGTGGCGGCGCCCGGGCCGGGACCCGAGCCGGACGAGGCCTGGCCGCAGCCGGTGACGGCCAGGACGGCGGCCACCGCGAGGACGAGGGGACGGCGGAGGGTGAGGCGCATGGCGTGTTTCTCCCTGCGTTGGGCCTTGCCAGGCGATCGGAGAGGGTTGCTGTCGAAGTTGAGGACGAGCGTCGCACGAGCTGTCGCCTATTTCAAGACCTGTGCGAGACTGGGCCGGTGACCGCGAAGAAACCGGGGGACGCGTTGCCCCGCCCGCAGAACGGCGCCGAACCCCAGCTGCTGCTCACGTCGCTGCTGGGTGACTTCTGGTACTGGCGGGACGAGCACGTGCCCGCGACCGCGCTGGTCCGGCTGCTGGCGGACTTCGACGTCACGGCCGACGGCGCCCGCGCGGCGATGCGGCGGCTCGCGGCGCGCGGGCTGCTCACGGCGTCCCGGCAGGGCCGGACGACCGCGTACGGGATCCCGCCGCGCACGTCAGAGGTGATCGTCGAGCGCACGCACCGCATGCTGACGTTCGGCTCGACCGCCCCGAAGTGGGACGGCCGCTGGACGGTCGTCGCGTTCTCCGTCCCCGAACAGGACCGGACGCTGCGCAACAACCTGCGCTCACGGCTGCGGGTCCTGCGCTTCGCCGCGCTGTACGACGGGGTGTGGGTGTCGCCGCACGACCTGGGCGGACAGGCCCTGGAGGTGCTGCGCGAGCTTGGGATCACGACAGCGACCGTGCTGCGGTCGACCGAGGTGCCGGGCGGGCCGGTCAGCCCGGTCGCCGCGTTCGACCTGGAGCCGCTGGCGAAGGAGTACCGCGAGTTCGCCGACCGGTACGAGCCGATGCTGCAGAGCCTCGACGACGGGCTCATCGGGCCGAAGCAGGCGCTGCGGATGCGGACCGAGCTGCGCGTGGACTGGCGGCACTTCCCGGAGACGGACCCGGACCTGCCCGCCGAACTGCTGCCGGCGGGCTGGGACCGGGCGCGGGCGCAGCGGGTGTTCGTGCAGATCTACGACCGGCTCGGCCCGCTCGCGGAGATCCGGTTCCGGCAGATCCTCGGGTCGGTGGCGCCGGACCTGGCCGAACACGCGTCGCACCACGACTCGGCGACGGTCGCGGAGCTGTTCGCCACCCTCGGGGACCGCCGTGCGCACGGTGACACGCCGTTCGAGCAGGCGGCCGCCGCGCGACGCATCGCGGAGGCGGAGCGGGGCTAGGTGGGGTTGGTTGCGCGCCCGGCGGGGTCGTGGCAGCCGATTTGGTGTGGGTTCGGTGGCGGGCCGCGACGCAGCCGCTCCGATGCCGTGCTCGGTGCGCGGCGCCGCCACCCGCGCGTCCACTCCCGGCGAGGTGCGGCGCGGGCGGCGTCCGATCCGGTGCTGCACATCTCGAGGGAGAGACCCCGTGCCCAGGTGGTCACGAACCGTTGCCGTCGCCTGCTCGGCGATTCTGCTCGCAGCCGCGCCGTGCCCGCGGTGGCGTACCCGCCGCGGATCAAGGTGTTCGTCACGAACACCGGTTCGCGCAACCTGACGCCAACTACAGCGACAACACGGTCACGGTGATCACGCGCTCACCCCTGCTCGTGACCGCCAACGGGGCCGACGCCGTGACCGTCGTGGACGCCGCCGCCACCAACCTGGTCACCGGCACCGTCCCGGTCGGTCCGGCTCGGGCTGGCCAGCAAGCTCATCGTCGAGCAGGGGAGAGCCAAAGGTATACTGAGGCGAGAAATCAACTCAGTCTACTTTCTGGGGGTACCATGAAGACCTGGCTGATCACGGGCGCGTCCGGTGGTTTCGGCACCGCGATCGCCCGGCAGGCGCTCGCCGCGGGGGACGCCGTGGTCGCCACGGCACGGCGTCCGGAGCGCGTCGGGCTCACCGGGGAGCGGTTGCTCGTGCTGCCGCTGGACGTCACCGACGAGGAGGCGGCCCCCGCGGCGGCCGAGCGCGCCGTCGAGCGGTTCGGCCGCATCGACGTCCTGGTGAACAACGCGGGCCGCGGGTTGTTCGGCGCGGTGGAGGAGACGTCACCGGCGGAAGCGCGAACCCTGTTCGACACCAACGTGTTCGGGGTGCTGGCGGTGACCCGCGCCGTGCTGCCGGTGATGCGTGCCCAGCGGAGCGGGCACCTGCTGGCGATCAGCTCGATGGGCGGCTTCTCGGCCGGCGCCGGGTTCGGGGTGTACGCGGCGAGCAAGTTCGCCGTCGAGGCGCTGCACGAAGCTCTGCGCGAAGAGCTGGCGCCGTTCGGGGTGCGGGTGACGATTGTCGAGCCGGGGGTGTTCGGCACGGGTTTCAGCGGCGCGTCGGCCCAGGTCGCGCAGAAGATCGACGCGTACGCCGCACCCGACTACACCGACGACGACGGTGACCCGCCGGGCGACCCGGCCGACGCGGCGGCGGCGATCGTCGCGGTGGCCGGGGCCGCGGACGCGCCGTTGCGGCTCCCGCTCGGCGCGGACGCGGTCGCCCGCATCCGCGCGAAGCTGGACCAGGTGGCCGGCGACCTCGGAACCACGTGACGCTCCACTCGTTTCGCCTGGTCGGCCCTCGCCCGCCGCGACACATTCGGGTGAACTGGACCGAGCACGGAACGACGGACGAGGAGGGGGCCCGTGGCGCTGCCGGAATGGCTGGTCAAGGAGATCGACGAAGTAGGGGACTACCCGGCGTTCGCGGGCGTCGACGAACTGGAACGCGGGTTGCGCACGCTGGCGGCGGGATACCCGGAGATCACGACGTTGCAGCGGGTCGGCACCTCCCGGCACGGCGAGCCGCTGCTGTGCCTGACGATCGACGGCGAGCCCGGTGATCCGACGGCGCTGGTGTTCGGGCTGCCGCACCCCAACGAGCCGATCGGCGGGCTCACCGCGCTGCACCTGGCCGCGCGGTTGTGCGCCGACCCAGGGCTGCGGGCGCGGCTGCGGCACCGGTGGCGGATCATCGCGTGCATCGACCCGGACGGGCTGCGACTCAACGAGGGCTGGCTGGCCGGCCCGTTCACGCGGGAGCACTACGCGCGGCACTTCTACCGGCCTGCCGGGCCGGACCAGGTGGAGTGGACGTTCCCGCTGGACTACAAGGACGCCTACTTCGACGCGGCGTTGCCGGAGACGCAGGCGCTGATGCGGCTCATCGATTCGGACCGGCCGGATCTGGTGTGCTCGCTGCACAACAGCGAGCTGGGCGGCGTCTACTACTACCTCAACCGCGCCGAGCCGCCGCTGCACCGGGCGCTGCAGGCGCTGCCCGCGCACGTCGGGCTGCCGTTGGACCGCGGTGAGCCGGAGGCGCCCTACATCACGCGGCTCGACGACGCGATCTTCCAGGGCACGTCGATCAGCCGGGCCTACGACTACGTGACCGGGCTCGGCGAGCCGTGGACGAGTTCGGCGGGCGACAACACGGCGTCGTACGCCGGCCGGTACGGCGCGCTCACGCTGGTCACCGAGCTGCCGTACTGGACGTCCGACACGGCGGACGACGACGGCCCGGCGGGCACCGGGTACGCGTCGGCGCTGGCCGCGCACGCCCGGGCGCTGGCGGACCTGTCGTCGCTGATGGCGGACACGATCGAGGCGGTGTCCGGGGCGCTGATGGTGCCGGAGTCGCCGTTCTGGCGGGCGAGCCGGTCTTTCGCGACGATGATGGCGTCGGCAGCGCGCAGCGCGCGTTCGCGCAGCACCTACCCGGAGGCCGACCGGCCGGCCACGGTGGCCGAGGTGTCGTCCCTCGCCGAGGCGACGCACAGTTTCCGGTTGCGCTACGGCGGAATTCTGTTGCGGGCCCTGGACGGTGAGCTGGCGGTGGGCAACACGCGGCCGGCGGTGCGGGCGGCCAGGGAGCGGGTCGCGGCGAGGCACGCGGAGTGGGTCGCCGGAGACGCGCTGCTCGGCGAGTACCGGACGATCCCGATCCGGCAGCTGGTGGCGACGCAGTACGGAGCGGTGCTCGCGGCGGCGGAACACGTGGTGGGGCGCTGACGAGCGCCCCACCGGGCGTGACGGTCAGTCCTGGACCTTCGACGGATGCGTAGCCAACGCCATCACACGAATGTCCATGTACGGGAACAACGGCAACCCCGACAGCAACTCGTGCAGTTCATCGTTCGACTCCACGTCGAAGATCGAGATGTTCGAGTACTCACCCACGATGCGCCACAGGTGCGGCCACTTCCCCTCCCGTTGCAGCTTCTGGCTGTACGCCTTCTCCCGGGCCACGATGTCGGCCCGCACCGACGGGTCCATATCGGACGGCAGCCGCACATCCATCCGGACGTGGAACAACATGGGTGAGTCCTCCAGTAAGAATCAAGCCGGGTCGAGCACGAAGTCGTAGGTCACCGTCTCGCCGCCGTCGGACGGCTTCGGGTCCAGGACCAGTTCCGGCTTGACCGCCGAGGCGATGTCGTCGTCGTTGTGCTCGTCGCCGGGGAAGTACAGCTGCGCGGTCAGCAGCTCGTGGCCCGGGGCGGACACCTTGACGTGCAGGTGCGCCGGGCGCCAGGCGTGCCAGCCGGCCGCCGCGATCAGCTTGCCGCACGCGCCGTCGGTCGGGATCTGGTACGGCGCGGGCCGCACGGTGTGGATCTCGAACGAGCCGTCCTCCTCGACCGAGAAGGTGCCGCGCAGGTTCCACTCCGGGATGCCGGGCGCGAACTGCGAGTACAGGCCGTCGGCGTCGGCGTGCCACAGCTCGACCTTCGCGTCCTTCAGCGGGGTGCCGTCGACGGAGGTCACGCGGCCCGTCCACACCAGCGGCGTGCCGCCCTCGCCCTCACGCATCGGCACCGACCCGCGCGAGCCCTGCTCCGGCGCGCCGGGCACGTAGTACGGGCCCTCGATGGTGCCCTTGTTGCCCTTGCGGTGCGAGGTGGCGACCTCCTCGACCACGTGCTCGACCCACACGTCCAGGAACAGCGGCCACTCGCCGTCCTCGCCGACCTGGATCAGCCACGCCTTCAGCGCGTTGTACTCGTCGTAGGTGACCTTGTGCTTGCGGATGGTCTCGTGCACGGCCGAGAGCACCTCGCGGGCCAGCAGCGACACCCGCTCCTTCGGGGTGTCGGCGACGGCGGCGAACTTGTCGCTCTTGAACCGGGCCGTGGCACTGGCGCCGGACTCGGCGGCCGCGGGAGCGTGGTGGGTGGCGGTCATGGGATCCTCCTTGATTCCTTGATATCCGGGGGAGTTTCAGCGGTCCTGGCGGTAGCGGTCGAGCTTGGCCGGGTCGATCTCGATCCCGAGCCCGGCGCCGGGACGGATGTGCAGCTCGCCGTCGTGGATCTCCAGCGGTTCGGTGAGCAGGTCGTCGCTCATGTCGAGGAAGTTGGACAGCTCCCCGGCCCGCCGCGACGTGAGCGCGTAGGACGCTCCGAACGCGACAGTGCACGCGGAACCGATCTGGCCGTCGATCTGGTTGCCCATCACGACTTCCAGCCCGAGCCCCTCGGCGAGGTGGTGCACGCGCTGCGAGTGGGTGAAACCGGTCCGCGCGGTCTTGATGCTGATCGCGGTGGCCGAGCCGGCCAGGATCTCGCGGGTCACGTCGGCCGGGGTGACGGCCGACTCGTCGGCGATGAACGGCACGTCCAGCTGTGACACCAGCCAGCGCCTGCCCAGCACGTCGTCGGCCGGGCACAGCTCCTCGGCGAACAGCAGGCCGAGGTCGGTCATCTCCTTCATCGCCATCGCCGACTCCGAGGCGGTCCAGCCCCGGTTGCCGTCGACGTACAGCTCCACGTCGTCGCCCATGCCCTCGCGCAGGGCCCGCACGACGGCGGTGTCCAGCGCGACCGGGCGCCGCCCGACCTTGACCTTGAACGTGGTGATGCCGTGCTCGTCGCGCATGCGCTGCGCCTCGGCGACCATCGCGGCCGGCTCGTCGAACCCGAGCATGTGCGACACGCGCATCCGGTCGGTGTAGCCGCCGAGCAGCTCGGTGACCTGCACGTCCAGCGTGCGGCCCAGCGCGTCCCACACCGCCATGTCGATGGCGGCCTTCGCGGCCGGGTTACCGACGGTGCGGGCCAGCCGGGAGGCCATCGTCTCGCGTTCGAGCAGGGTCAGGCCGACCACCTGCGGTGCGAAGATCTTCTCGATCACCGCGATGATCCCGGCCTGCGTCTCGCCGTAGGTGAACGGCCGGGGCGGCGCCTCCGCGACGCCGACGATCCCGTCGTCGGTGTGCACCCGCACCAGCACGTGCTCGGCCACGTGCACCTCGCCGGAGGCGAACTTGAGCGGTTTGCGGTACGGGATGGCGAACGGGATCGCCTCCACCCGCGTGATCTTCATCGGCTGACCTCGTGTGGTTGGGGGGCGAGTGCGGCCTCGAGCACCTCGAGGACCGACCGGACGAGCGGGGAGTCGTTGTCGCGGCGCCAGGCGAGCGCGAGCTCGACGGTGCCGGCGTCGGCGAGGTCGCGGAACACGACCCCGGCCAGCGGCAGCGCGCGGGCCGACGCGGGCAGCACCGCGATGCCGAGCCCACCGGCCACCAGCGCGAGCAGCACCGCCGTGCCGGCCGCCTCGTGCTCGCGGTGCGGGCTGAACCCGGCGGCCTGGCAGCTGCGCATGACGGCGTCGTTGACCACGGAATCCTTGGCCGCGTAGCTGATGAACCCCTCGGTGCGCAGGTCGGCCACCGACACGACGGGCTCGACCGCGAGCCGGTGGTCGGCGGGCACGGCGAGGATCAGCGGCTCGACCTCCAGCGTGTGCAGGTCGATGTCCTCGCCCTGCGCGGGCGGGCGCAGGACGGCGAGGTCCAGGTCGCCGTTGCGCAGCCCGTCGCACTGGGCCGGGGTGAGCAGGTCGGCGTGCACCTCGACGGCGACGCCGGGCAGGTCCCGCTTGACCGCGCGGGCGATGCGCGGCAGGTGCGAGAAGGCCGAGGTGCCGGTGAACCCGACCCGCACCAGGCCGAGGCGGCCGTCGGCGATGCGGCGCACCCCGCGGACGCTGTCCTCGACCGTGTCCAGCACCCGCTGCGCCTCACCCAGCAGGAACTCACCCGCCGGGGTGAGCCGCACCTGCCGGGTCGTGCGCGTGAACAGGGGCGCGCCCAGTTCGGCCTCCAGCTGCCGGATGGCGTGCGACAGGGCCGGCTGCGCCATGTGCAGGCGCTCGGCGGCCTTCCCGAAGTGGCAGGTTTCGGCGACGGCGGTGAAGTACCGCAGGTGACGCAGCTCCATCGCCGGCCTCCTTCCCGCTCCTCGTCGTCGTGGATTCATTCACCGTAGGTACGGATATTGAGTCAAGACAAGGAGCGATTCAGTCTTGATTGATCGATGCTGTCGATTAATAGCACCCTGGGTCAGGACTAGGTAATCGCCCGGTGTGACTGGGGCCACCACTTGTCAAGGTCAGGGGAACACCGAAGCCGAGCAGTGCCGCTGAGGCCGTTGGAGGTTTCCATGACCGAGACCCTGGACCACGTGTCGGAGGTGCTCGCCGACGCCGTCGTGGAGGACCGCGACGCCGGGATCTACCGGGCGAACCGCCGGATCTTCACCGACGAGGAGATCTTCGAACTCGAGATGAAGCACATCTTCGAGGGCAACTGGATCTACCTGGCGCACGAGAGCCAGGTCCCGAACCCGGGTGACTACTTCACCACCTACATCGGACGCCAGCCGGTGGTGATCACGCGTGACTCCGGCGGCGAGCTGCACTGCCTGATCAACGCGTGCGCGCACCGGGGCGCGATGGTCTGCCGCCGCAAGACCGACAACCGGATGACCCTGACCTGCCCGTTCCACGGCTGGACCTTCCGCAACGACGGCAAGCTGCTCAAGGTCAAGGACCCCGACGGCGCCGGCTACCCGCCCTCGTTCAACACCGGCGGCTCGCACGACATGACCCGTGTCGCCCGGTTCGACAGCTACCGCGGGTTCCTGTTCGGCAGCCTCAACGCCGACGTGCTGCCGCTGGAGGAGCACCTCGGCGACACCACGAAGATCATCGACATGCTGGTGGACCAGTCCCCGGAGGGGCTGGAGGTGCTGCGCGGCTCGTCCACCTACACCTACGACGGCAACTGGAAGGTGCAGGCCGAGAACGGCGCGGACGGCTACCACGTCACCGCGACGCACTGGAACTACGCGGCCACCACCGCCCGGCGCAACACCGGCGAGTCCAAGAACGACACCAAGACCCTCGACGCGGGCAGCTGGGGCAAGTCCGGCGGCGGCTACTGGTCGTTCCCGCACGGGCACCTGTGCCTGTGGACGTGGGCGGCCAACCCGCAGGACCGTCCACTGTGGAGCCGGATGGACGAGCTGAAGGAACAGTTCGGCGACGCCAAGGGCGAGTTCATGGTCAAGGGGTCGCGCAACCTGTGCCTGTACCCCAACGTGTACCTGATGGACCAGTTCTCCACCCAGATCCGGCACTTCCGGCCGATCGCGCCGGACAAGACCGAGGTGACGATCTACTGCATCGCCCCGAAGGGGGAGAGCGCGCAGGCCCGCGCCTGGCGGATCCGGCAGTACGAGGACTTCTTCAACGCCTCCGGCATGGCCACCCCGGACGACCTGGAGGAGTTCCGCTCCTGCCAGCTCACCTTCCGCGCCACCGCCGCGCCGTGGAACGACATGAGCCGCGGCGCCGAGCACTGGCTCACCGGCCCGGACGAGGTCGCGCTGGCGCTGGACATGAAGGGCGTCATCTCGGCGGGGCGGAAGAACGAGGACGAGGGCCTGTACCCGGTGCAGCACGGCTACTGGCGGGACACCCTCCGCAAGGCGATCGGAGCGGCGGAATGACCAGCGCGACCAAGACCATCACGCAGACCGACATCGAGCAGTTCCTCTACCGCGAGGCGCGTTACCTCGACGACCGCGAGTTCGAGAAGTGGCTCGACTGCTACGCCGACGACGTGGTGTTCTGGATGCCCTCCTGGGGCGACGACGACCTGCTGACCGAGGACCCGCAGAGCCAGATCTCGCTCATCTACTACCCGAACAAGGGCGGGCTGGAGGACCGGGTGTTCCGGATCCGCACCGAGCGCTCCAGCGCCACGTCGATCCCGGAGCCGCGCACCAGCCACAACATCACGAACGTGGAGCTGATCGAGCGCCGCGGCGACATCGTGGACGTGCGGTTCAACTGGCACACCATGTACTTCCGCTACAAGACCGTCGACCCGTACTACGGCACGTCGTTCTACACGATCGACTTCTCCGGCGAGTCACCCCTGATCCGCCGCAAGACCGTGATCTTGAAGAACGACTACATCCACCACGTCGTCGACGTCTACCACATCTGAGGGAGGCGTCATGGCTTTCCAGGTCGCACTGTCCTTCGAGGACGGTGTCACCCGCTTCATCCAGTGCGAGCCGGACCAAACCGTCGCCGACGCGTCCTACCGGCAGCGCATCAACATCCCGCTGGACTGCCGCGACGGGGCGTGCGGCACGTGCAAGGCGTTCTGCGAGTCCGGTGACTACGACGGCGGCACCTACATCGACGACGCGTTGTCCCCGGACGAAGCTTCCCGGGGTTACGTGCTGCCGTGCAGCATGAAGCCGCGCTCCGACCTGGTGCTGCAGATCGCCAGCACGTCCGCGGTCGCGAAAACCCAGGCGGCGACCTACCCGGCGACGCTGACCGCGCTGGATCGCTTGTCGCCCACCACGGTCGCGCTCACGCTGGAGACGCCGGACCGCGACAAGCTCGCGTTCCTGCCCGGCCAGTACGTCAACATCGAGGTCCCCGGCACGGGCCAGACGCGCTCGTACTCGTTCAGCAACGCGCCGGACGACAAGGAGCTGACGTTCCTGGTGAAGCTCACGCCGGGCGGCGTCATGTCGGACTACCTGACCGAGCGGGCCGCACCCGGCGACGAGCTGCGCTTCACCGGCCCGAACGGCAGCTTCTTCCTGCGCGAGACCGGCCGTCCGGTGCTGCTGCTGGCCGGCGGCACCGGGCTGGCGCCGATCCTGTCGATCCTGCGGGCGATGCGGGCCTGCGGATCGTCGCGCCCGGCGCACCTGGTGTACGGCGTCAGCACCGACGACGACCTGGTCGAGCTGGACACGCTCGCCTCGCTGGCCGCCGAGGTGGAGGGGCTGACGTGGGACTACTGCGTCGCCGACCCGGACTCCAGCGCCCCGAACAAGGGTTATGCGACCAGCCTGATCCGCGACGAGCACCTGCACGGCGGCGACGTCGCCGTGTACCTGTGCGGCCCGCCGCCGATGGTCGAGGCGGTGCGCAAGCACTTCACCGACGCCGGTGTGCAGCCGACGGGCTTCTACTACGAGAAGTTCGCGCTCTCCGCCCCCGCGGGGGAGACGACGGCCGCCCCGGTGGGTGGTGCCGACGTGGCGGGCGCCGCACCGGCCGCTGCCGTGACTGCGGCCACCGCCCCGCCACGCACCGCCGCCGTCCAGACCCCGGCGCCCCCGGCGCCGGAAGCCCCCGCCGTTCCGGTATCCGCGTCCCCTTCGCCGGAGCGCGCGGGGGCGAGCCGGACCGTCGCCGGGCAGGCGATCTTCCCGCGCGCCGAGCTCGCGCCGCTGCGCGGCGGCGCGATCCCCGACGAAGGCCAGGCCCGGCGGGCCATCGCCGGGCAGGTCATCTGGCCCGGCGGCACCGGCGGCACGCTCGACCCCGGTGAGCCAGTGCGGCCAACGGCCTCCCGCGCCATCGCCGGGCAGGAGATGCTGCCGCAGGCCGAAATCGCCCCGCTCACCGAACCCGCGCGGTACGAGATCGGCGAGGAGCACCCGTCGGTGCACGAGTCGGACGCCGTGTTCGAGGCGCGCCAGGCCCTGGAGCTGGGCGCGGTGGAGCTCACGATCGGTCGCCTGTCCTCGCAGCAGCTGGCCGGGTACCGCCTGCTCGCCGAGGCCACTGTGCCCTATGTGGACGGTGACCGGTTCCTCGACGCCGCCGCCTACACCGAAACCAACGCGGCCTTCCACGACTACCTGTTCACCCTGACCGGCAACGAGCACCTCCTGCAGGCCTACCACGCCCTCGGCGTCAAGGGGCACATGACCGAAACCCTGCGCGACGCCACCTGGTGCCACCCCCGTTGCACGCAGGATCACCTGGACATCGTGGCCGCGTTCGAGGCGGGGGACCGGACTGCCGCGCGCCGCCTGGTCGCCGAGCACGCCGAACGCTCGAAGACCACCATGCGCCGCGCGATGGACGACAAGAAGGCCGCGCGGCGGCCGCGGTTCGTCAGCCCCGGCCGGTTCGACGGCAAGGTCGTCGTGGTCACCGGCGCCGCGCAGGGCATCGGGGAGCGGGTGGCGCGGCGGATCAGCGCGGAGGGCGGCACGGTCGTCCTCGCCGACCGCGCCGACCTGGTGAAGGACGTGGCGGACGAGCTGACGGGCGAGGCGCTGCCGGTGCTGTCCGACCTGGAGACCTGGGCGGGCGCGCAGGCGGTGGCCGAGGCGGCGCTGGCCCGGTACGGGCGCATCGACGTGCTGGTCAACAACGTCGGCGGTGCGATCTGGTTCAAGCCGTTCACCGAGTTCACCCCGGACCAGATCGACGCCGAGATCCGCCGGTCGCTGATGACGACCCTGTACTCGTGCCGGGCCGCGTTGCCGTCGATGGCCGCGCGGGGGCAGGGCGTGATCGTCAACGTCTCCTCGGCCGCCACCCGCGGCATCCACCGCATCCCGTACTCGGCGGCCAAGGGCGGCATCAACGCCATCACGGCCTCGCTCGCGCTGGAGTACGCCGACGCCGGGATCCGGGTGGTCGCGACCGCGCCCGGCGGCACCGAGGCGCCGCCGCGCCGCATCAGCCGCGGCGGGTCGGCGCTGGAGACCGAGCAGGAGCGCGCCTGGTTCCAGGCGCACATCGACCAGACCGTGAACTCCTCGCTGATGAAGCGCTACGGCACGCTCGACGAGCAGGCCGCCGCGATCACGTTCCTGGCCTCCGACGAGGCCTCCTACATCACCGGCACCGTCCTGCCGGTGGCCGGGGGCGACCTCGGCTGAACCCGGCCGCCCCGCCCGGGGCCGCCGTTGCCCTCCCCACCCCACACCGGGAGCCATCATGTCCGACACCGACGCAACGAAGCGCCGGCGCACCGTGTCCTGGGTGGTCGCCCTGTCGACGATCGCCCTCGTCTTCGACGGGTACGACCTGGTCGTCTACGGCACCGTCCTGCCCACCCTGCTCGCCGATCCCTCCCAACTCGGCCACATCAGCGCGGGCCAGGCCGGGGCCCTGGGCAGCTACGCCCTGATCGGCGTGCTCGTCGGGGCGCTGGCCGCGGGCAGCCTCGGCGACTGGATCGGCCGACGCAAGATCATGCTGGTCAACCTGGCCTGGTTCTCGATCGGCATGGGGCTGACCGCCCTGACCCAGAACGTCACCGCCTTCGGCTTCGGCCGGTTCTTCACCGGCATCGGCGTCGGCGCACTGGTGGCGACCGTCGGCGCGCTGGTGGCCGAATTCGCGCCCGCCGGGCGGCGCAACCGTCTCAATGCGATCGTCTACAGCGGAGTCCCCGCCGGTGGTGTGCTCGCGTCGCTGCTGGCGATCGTGCTGGCCGACGCCGTCGGCTGGCGCGGGCTGTTCTGGGTCGGCGCGCTGCCGATCGTGCTGGTCCTGCCGCTGGCTGTCGTCAAGCTGCCGGAGTCGGCGAAGTGGCTCGCCGCCCGCGGCCGGGTGGACGAGGCGCGGGCGGTGTCGGAGCGGACCGGTGTGCCGTTGGTCGCCGAGCCGCCGGTGACCGACCGCGTGGGCTTCCCGGCGCTGGCGACCCGCGCGCTGGCCTGGCCGACCGCGCTGCTCGGGCTGATGAGCTTCGCCGGGCTGCTGCTGACCTACGGGCTGAACACGTGGCTGCCGAAGATCATGGCGGACAACGGGTACGGCAAGAGCTACTCGCTGACCTTCCTGCTGGTCCTCAACCTCGGCGCGATCATCGGCGGCATGCTCGCCTCGCTGTGGGCGGACCGGGCCGGCGCGAAGCGGGTCGTGGTCACCACGTTCGTGCTCGCCGCACTCACGCTCGCGCTGCTGCCGCTGGACCTGCCGCTGGGCGCGCTGCTGCTCGCGGTCGCCGTGGCCGGGGTCGGCACCATCGGCACCCAGGTGCTGATCTACGGGCTGGTGTCCAACTACTACCCGACGCGGGCGCGGGCCGCGGGCGTGGCGTGGTGCGCGGGCTTCGGGCGGCTCGGCGGGATCGTGGGCCCGGTGATCGGCGGCCTGCTGGTCGGCGCCGGGCTCGGCGGGACCACGGCGTTCTACATCTTCGCCGGGGTGGCGCTCGCCGCGGCGCTGGTCACCGCGCTCGTGCCGCGAGCACAGCACGCCGAGGTTCCGGTGGCCGCCGTCGCGCCGGAGCCCGCCTAGAGTGACCATGTGGTCCACCGTCGCCCGCAGCTGATCGCCCGCGCCGCCGCGCTCGCCGCACTGGAGAGCGTGGCGGCGCCGGCGTTCGTGCTGGTCACCGGCCCGGCCGGGGTGGGGAGGACGGCGCTGGCCGACGAGTTCGCCGCCCGCTGCGACGGCGTGCGGCGCGCGGCCGGGGCGCCGTGGGAGACCGGCCGCGCCGGTGGCGTGCTCGCCCAGCTCGGCGGCGCCGATGGTGTGGTGATTGTGGACGATGCGCAGTGGGCGGACCTGGAGTCGTTGCGCACACTGGTTTCCACGGTCCGGCACGACCGCGACGCCCGGCTGCTCGTCGTCGCCACCTGCGTGAGCGGCGACCACCGGGTGCCCGCGGCGGCGCTCGAACTGCTGCACCGGGCCGCCACCACGACGGTGCGCCTGGAACCGCTCACCGCGCCGGAGACCGGCGAACTGGCCGCCGCGCACGGAATTCTGCTGCACCCGTCGATGGCCGAGCGGCTCTGGCGGCACACCGGCGGCATCCCGCGCCACGTCGTGCAGTTGCTCGCCGAGGTGCCGCGGTCGACGTGGGCGCGGTTCGACCCGGACCTGCCCGCGCCCGCCGCCGTCGCCGCGCGCGTGCGCGAGGGTCTGGCGTCCTGCTCGCCCGAGGCGCGCCGGCTCGTCGAGGCCGTCGCGGTCCTCGGACCGGGCACCGCGGTGCGGGACGCGGCGTCGCTGGCCGGGGTCGACGGCGACGTGCTGCCCCTGCTCGACGAGGCCTGCGCCGCGGGGCTGGCCGAGTTCGCCCCGCACGGCCTCACCGAGGCCGGGCCGCCGGACCCGATGGTGCGGGCCGCGGTGCTCGCCGCGATGGGCCCGGCCGCCGCCGCGGACGCCCACCGCCGGGCCGCGGACCTCATCGAGGACCCGGTCCGCCGCATGCACCTGCTGGTCGCCGCGTCCCCGGTGCCGGACGCGGCCGTCGCCGACCGGCTCGACGAGCTGGCCGCGGAACGGGCCGCCGAGGGCGCGTGGGGCGTGGCGGCCTCGCTGCTGTCCGACGCCAGCCGCCTCACCGACGACCGGCTGAAGCGGGAAAGCCGCCTCACCCGCGCGGTGGACGCGCTGATCGGCGCCGGGGACGCCTTCGCCGCCGCGGCGCTGGTGCCGGAGGTGGAGAGCCTGCGGGAAACGCCGCTGCGCAACGCCGTCCTGGGCTACCTGGCGATCGTGCGTGGCCGCGCCGCCGAGGCGGAGACCCGGCTGGGCCGGGCCTGGGGGCTGGTCAACACCGGCCGGGAGCCGGACGTCGCGGCGCTGATCTGCCAGCGCTACGTGCTGCATTCGCTGTCGCGGTGCCGCGCCGAGGACCTGGTGCGGTGGGCGGACCGGGCGATCTCGCTGGTGCCCGCCGACGCCCCGGCGGCGGTGGAGGCGGCGGCGATCCGCGGGCTGGGCCTGGCCGGCAGCGGGCGGCCGGACGAGGCGCTCGCCGGGTACGCGGAGCTGGCCGAACGCGTGCAGCACGGCGCGCAGGCGCAGCGCATCCAGATGGGCCGCGGCTGGCTGAACCTCATGGTCGACGCCATCGACGAGGCGCGGGTGGACCTGGAGATCTCGGTGCCCACGACGTTCCTCGGCGGTTCGACCCGGATTTCCCTGTGGGCGCGCGGCTGGCTGGCGCGGGCGCAGTTCCTGACGGGGGAGTGGGACGACGCGCTGCGCACGGTCGCGGAGGCGGAGCCGTTGCTGGACCGCTCCGGGATCGTGCTGGCCGGGCCGTTGCTGGCGTGGACGGCGGTGGCGGTGCACGCGCTGCGGGGCGACTGGGAACGCGCCGAGGAGGCGTTGCGCCGCGCCGACGCCGGGCCGCAGGACTACGAGATCATGCGGGTGCCGTCCTGCCTGGCGCGGGCGCACGTCGCGGAGGCGCGTGCGGACGCGGCCGGGGTGCTGCGGGCGTTGCGGCCGCTGACGATGCCGTGGGCGGGCGGCAGCATCGACGAGCCGGGGTTGTGGCCGTGGGCGGACATGTACGCGCACGCGCTGGTGCTGGAGGGCAAGACCGCGGACGCGGACGCGTTCCTGGCGCCGCACGAACGCCTCGCCGCGGAACGCGGGCGCGTCTCGGCCCGCGCCCGGCTCGCTGCGGCGCGGGGACGGCTGCTCGGCACGCAGGGCGACGTCGACGGGGCGCGGGCGGCGTTCGACGAGGCGCTGGAACTGCTGGAGGACCTGCCGTTGCGCTACGACCTGGCGCGGGTGAACTTCGCCTACGGGCAGATCCTGCGCCGGGCCGGCAAGCGCCGCGAGGCCGACGCGGTGATCAGCACCGCGCGGGAGGCGTTCACCGCGCTGGGCGCCTCGACGTACGTGGCCCGCTGCGACCGCGAGCTGAAGGCCGGTGGCGTGCACGTGCCGCGCGGCCGCGGGTTCGACGAGCTGACCCCGCAGGAGGAGGCGGTGTCCCAGCTGGTCGCGAGCGGACTGTCCAACCGGGAGGTCGCGGCGGAGTTGTTCCTGTCCACCAAGACGGTGCAGTACCACCTGACCCGGATCTACGCCAAGCTCGGCATCCGCTCGCGCGCGGAGCTGGCCGCCCGGCGGCGGTCATGAGCGGAAGTCGCCGCGCTCCAGCAGGAACGACACCGCCAGCCCGGCGACCAGGCCCCAGAACGCGGAGCTGATGTTCAACGGCTGCACGCCGGACACGGTCACCAGGAACGCCACCAGCGCGCCGAGCGTGAAGCGGGTGCGGAAGGCCGTGACGAACGCGCTCTGCAGCGCCCGCAGCATCGCCAGCCCGCCCAGGACCGCGATGAACGCGGGCGGCGTCGCCAGCATCAGGCGCACGAAGGCCGGCGCGAACAGGCCGGTCACCACCGCTCCCGCCCCGCACACGACGGCCGCCGTGTACTGGCGGTCCCGCTCGCCCGAGGCGACCAGCAGCGCGTTCGTCGGCCCGGTCAGGCACGTCGACACCGCGCCCACCGCCGCGGCCGGCAGCGACCAAAGTCCACACAGGACGGTCACGACGTTGGTGGGCGGCTCGTGCCCGGCCTGTTTCAGGACGGCGACGCCCTGGCCGTTCTGCACCACCAGGACCGTCACGGCCAGCGGCACGACCAGTTCCAGCAGCGCGGGCCAGGTGAACCGGGGCGCCTGCAGCAACGGCTCGGCGAGCCAGCCGGAACCGGCGAGGGTGAAGCGGCCCGACACCGCCACGGCGACCGCGCCCGCCAGCAACGCCCCGAGGATCGGCGGCAGCCGTCGCCCGGCCGCGGGCAGGGCGCTGAGCAGCACGAACGCCACGACCATCGGGACCGCGACGACCGGGTCCACGCCGAGTGCGGTCACCAGGTCGAGCCCGAACTTCAGGAACACCCCGGCGACCATGGCCATGACGATCGGCATCGGCAGCGCGGCCATCACCGCGCGGACCCAGCCGGTCAGGCCGATCACCAGGATCAGCAGCGCGGTGACCACGAACGCGCCCAGCACCTCGGGCCAGGTCAGGTGGGTCAGCGACCCGCCGACGACGACCGTGCCGGGGATGGTCCAGAAGAACGCCAGCGGCCGCCGGTACAGCCACGACGCGAGCACCGTGAGGATGCCGTTGAGGAAGAACACCCCGAAGATCCACGACGCAAGCTGCGCCGGGGTCAGGCCGCCCTGCACCCCGACGGCGAGGATGACCGCGATCGGCCCGGTCGCGGAGAACACCAGGCCGATCACGCCGTTGGTCAGGGTGGCGCCGGTGAGGTCCCGGCGCACGCGCCGCGGCCCGGCGACCGGTTTCGGCGGACGCTCGAACCGTGGCGCGCGGATCTCCTCGTCGAGTCTCATGTACGCATGCTGAACTCAGCGGCCGCCATGCGTACAGCCGGTTGTGGCGGGTGCCACCGAGGTCAGCGGTCGAACACGTCCTTCGCCGCGTCCTTGACCTTCTCGCCCGCCTGCTTGACGTCGGCCTTGCCCTGGTCGCCCTTGCCCTCGGCTTCCCACTGCTCGTTGCCGGTGGCCTTGCCCAGGCCTTCCTTCGCCTTGCCCTTGAGCTCTTCGGCCTTGTTCTGGGCCTTGTCGTCGGTGCTCATCTCCGGTCCTTCCGGTCGGTGAGCGCTTGGATTACCCGGCCGGGTGATCGTTATTCGGCGTGCACCAGCGGAGTCAGATGCGCGGCGAAGGCGGCGTCCTCGGGGGCCGAGTAGTCGGTGTCGTCGTTGCCCCGGCTGCCGGAGGGCACGAGGATGGTGGGCTGGCAGTCACTCCGGGAGGGGGCGCCGTCGACGGTGAACTCCGCGACCCGGCGGCCGGTGCGCGCCTCGAACACCGTGACCGCCCAGCGGCCCTGGTAGGTGACCAGGGAGGAGCCGTCCTCGTACTCGCACGTGCGGATCGCGGCCGGCTGGGCCTGGCCGATCAGGCGGCTGCACCCGACCAGCTGCACCTCGTCGGCGGGCGGCCAGTTCTGGTCCGTCTCCGCGAAACCCTGCAGGTACTCGGGGAAGCCGGAGCCCTCGTACACGGCCACGGCGTGCGGGCCGGGGCCGGTGTAGGCGGGCGCTTGGCCGAACGGCGCGCCGCCCGTGCACAGGCGGGCCAGGTCGGTGATCTCCCTCGGCTGCTCACCGAAGGCGAGTTCCAGCGCCAGCGGCACCGCGGTGAACCACACGACCACGGCTGACAGCGCCACGGACAGAGCGGCGATGGCGGGCCGGGGCGTTCGCGCGGGCGGGTACGGGCGCCCGGTCCGGGCGGTGCGCAGCAGTTCGGTGCGGGCCCACACGGTCCCGACCCGCTGTGAGCCGGTGTCCCAGACGAGTTCCGTCCCGTCGGCGGCGAGCCGCTCCCACCGCACCGCTATCGGCTCCTCGCCCTGCGGCCAGATCAGGAGGCCGCGCTCGGCGGAGGCGAACCAGCACCGGCCGCCGGGCACCGGGCCCCACCACGACCAGGCCGCCGTCGCCCACAGCAGCGCCGCGTAGCCGAGGACGACCCACCGCCAGGCCGGCGAGTCGTTGAGGACGAGGTAGAAGGCGGCGATCCCGGCCGGGACGACGCCGATGCCGGCGAGCATGGCGCCCGCGACCGGTTCCCGGAACGGCCGGTGCACGCGGACCAGCCGCCCCAGCCCGGCGGCCTCGGCACGCGCGGCCAGTGCCCGGTTGTTCATCGTGCGCCCCTCTCGCTCCCCAGATTTGTACCGGGTGCTGGGGGGTGGGCGTACCGCCTGTCCGGTTGCGGTCAGGCCCGGCTGTGGCGGCTGGTGGCGCGGCGGTGGTGGTGCGGCGTGGGCTGGTGCGGAGGCGTACCGCTTGTCCGGTTGCGGTCAGTCCGAGGCTGTCGCGGGCTTCCGCGCCGAACCGCGCGAAGAACCCGCGTGCCGACCGCGGTCACTCCAGCCCGTCGCGGTCCGCCCACTCCAGCAGCGTCTCCAGCGAGTAGGCGGTGTCGTCGATGCCGGCGTGCAGGTCGCCGAGCTTCGCGAACCGGGCGGGGACCGTCGCGATCGTGCAGTCGCCCGGTTCGACGTCGTCCACCTCGTCCCACGCGATCGGCGTCGACACCGTCGCCTCGGGCACGCCCCGCACCGAGTACGCGCTCGCGATCGTGTGGTCGCGCGCGTTCTGGTTGTAGTCGACGAACACCAGCGCCGGGTCGCGGTCCTTGCGCCACCACGTCGTCGTCACGTCGTCGGGCGCGCGGCGCTCCACCTCACGCGCGAACGCCAGCGCCGCCCGCCGCACCTCGCTGAACCCCCACCGCGGCTCGATCCGCACGTAGATGTGCAGGCCGCTGCCGCCGGACGTCTTGGGCCACCCGGTCGCGCCCAGCTCGTCGAGCACCTCGTGCGCGACGTGCGCCACCCGCCGCACCCGCGCGAAGTCGGCCTCCGGGCCGGGGTCGAGGTCGATGCGCCACTCGTCGGGCTTCTCGGTGTCCGCGCGCCGCGAGTTCCACGGGTGGAACTCCACGGTGCTCATCTGCACCGCCCAGATCACGTGCGCCACCTCGGTCACGCACAACTCGTCGGCGTGCCGGTTGTAGCGCGGGAAGTGCACGCGCACCGTCTCCAGCCATGGCGGCGCCCCGGCCGGCACCCGTTTCTGGTGCACCTTGTCGCCGCTCACCCCGGACGGGAACCGGTGCAGCATGCACGGCCGCTCCCGCAGCGCGCGCACGATCCCGTCGCCGACGGACAGGTAGTACCGCGCCAGGTCCAGCTTCGTCTCGCCCCGCGCCGGGAAGTAGACCCGCTGCGGGTTCGAGATCCGCACCGTGTGGTTCCCGGCCTCCAGCTCCACCGCCTCGCCCTTGGCCATGGGCCGAACCTAGCGTGAAAACCGCGCCGCGGCGGGGTGCCGGGCGAACCCGGCACCCCATCGCCAGTCAGGGCGCGATCTCCTCCAGCGTGCGGCCGCGGGTCTCCTCGGCGAACACCGCGGCCACGATCGCGCCGACCAGTGTGATCCCGCTGATCAGCAGGAACACCGAGTCCAGCGCGGTGCCGCCGGCGTAGACCGCGCCGACCAGGATCGGCCCGAGGATCAGGCCCAGCCGGTTCATCACGCCGCCGAGGCTGCAGCCCAGCGCGCGGCTGCGCGTCGGGTACAGCTCGGGCGTGTACAGGTACAGGCTGATGTTCACGGCGAAGTTGAACACGGCCGCCAGCGACGACCACACCAGCAGCTGCACCGGCGACCCGGCGCCGAGCGCGCCCAGCACCACCAGCATCGCGGTGGTCGCGCCGAGCCCGGCGGCCAGCACCACCCGGCGCCCGATCCGGTCGATCACCAGCGCCGCCAGCACGCAGCCGACCAGGCCGGCCGCCGAGGTCGCGGTGCTGTACCAGAGCGCCTGGCCCAGCGGCAGGTGGAACACGCCGCGGTAGATGGTCGGCAGCCACGACGTGATGCCGTAGTTGGCGAGGTAGCCGACGAACCAGATCGTCCACACGGTCAGCGTGCGGCGGCGGTAGCGGCCGGCGAACAGGTCGCGCAGGGCGTTGCCGCGCTGCTGCGGGGCGGTGACCGGAACCGCGGCGGCGGGCGCGGGCAGCGGCTCGCCGGTGGCGCGCTGGACCTTCGTCTCCATCGTCGCCATCGCCGCGGCGGCCTTGTCGTACTTGCCGCGGGAGGCGAGCCAGCGCGGCGACTCCGGCACCTTGCGCAGGATCACGAACGCCATCAGGCCGGGGACGGCGGCCAGCAGGTACAGCGAGCGCCAGCCCCACAGCGGGATCAGCCATGCCGCGACCAGGGCGCTCACCGCCAGGCCGGCGGGGAACACCACCTCGTAGAGCAGCACGAACCGGCCGCGCTTGTGGGCGCGGGTGATCTCGCTGATGTAGGCGGCCGCGGTCGGCACCTCACCGCCGATCGCGAGGCCCTGCACGAACCGCAGGACGAGGAACGGGGTGAGCGAGTCGCAGGCCGCCATGCCTGCGCTGCACAGTGCGCTGACCGCGACGCAGATCGCGATGACCCGGACCCGGCCGATCCGGTCGGCGGCCCAGCCGGAGACCAGCGCGCCGACCAGCATCCCGATCGAGCCGATGGTCAGCGCCGCGGTGCTGGTGGCCGCCGACAGGCCCCACTCGCGGGAGAGCACCGGCAGCGTGTAGGCGATCAGCAGCTGGTCGAACGCCTCGAAGAAGGTCACGATGCCGATCAGCAGGCGGACGCTGATCTGCCAGCGCGACATCGGCAGCCGTTCCAGCCGCGCGGCGATGTCACCCTGCGTCATTGCGGGTGTGGCGTCGATGCTCATTCGGTCTCCTCGTCGGGCAATAGTGTGCGGGCTGAATCGAGGAATCGCACTGCTTCGTCCCAGGCGTCGGCTTCGTCACACAGGGACAGCCAGGACCCGCCCAGGTTCGCGGCGAGCACCGGCAGCTCGGGGAGGTCCGGCCAGGGCCCCTCGCGCGGGCCGACGCCGGCGGCGGGCAGCCCGTGCGCGGCGGCGGCCCAGGCGGCGAGGTGGGCGCCCTGGCCGAGCCCGATGAAGGCGCTCGCCGGAACCCCCGCCCGGCGGCTCAGGTGGTCCAAGGCGCCGGCCACGTCGGCGGCGAGGTCGTCGGGCTCGAGGGCGGCGAAGTTGCCGCGCGGGAAGACCCGCCCGCCGGTGTCGTAGTAGAGCAGCGGCGCGACGGCGAGGTAGCCGCACTCGGCGAGCGCGCGGCAGGCGTCCTCGGCTTCGGCGGTGAGCCCCCGTTCGTCGTGCAGGACGACGACGGCGGCGCGCACGTCGGCGGCGGGGTAGCGCACGAGCAGGGGAGCCGCGGTCTTGAGAACGCGGCGGCGCCGGTTGGCAGGGGCGTGTCCGTGGTGGTGGCTGGTCGCCGGGGTGGTCATGGGCGCTCCAGGGCTGGGACCGGGAGTGGGGTTGCGGCCGGGTGACAGGGGACCGGGCCGGGGGCTGCGGGCCGCGCCCCGTCGGGGTGGGGTTCGGTGGTGGCCTCGCGTGGGGCTCGGTCGCGGGTTGTGGGTGGTGGGGTGTGCCGTGCGCGGGTGGGGGTGGGGACAGGGCGCTTGGTGGTGGCCTCGCGTGGGGCTGGGTCGGGGGTTGTGGGTGGTGCCGTGTGCCGTGCGCGGGTGGGGGCAGCGCCCTTGGCGATGACCCGGCGCGGGGGCGGTGGGGCCGCCGTCCCGGGGATGCGAGTGCGGTCGGGGGCGCGCCTGGCCGGCGCGGGGCTGTGCCGCGGGCCGCCGTCGGCGGGAGTGGAGTGCGTGGCCGCGGGGGCATTCCGCTCGATTGGTCGCCTCGGCGGCCCCATCGGGACAGTCATCAGTCCTCCCTGGGGACGGGCACCGGCGGGACGAACGGGCGCGGCGCCGGGTCCAGCGCGGTCACGTCGACCTCGATCACGGACGGGCCGTGCTGCGCCACCGCCTTCTCCAGCGCCTCCGCGAACAGCGACGGCTTGCTCACCAGCTGGTACGGCAGGTCCAGCGACTGCGCCAGCCGCGAGAAGTCCGGCGTGTACAGGTCCACCCCGGCCCGCGCACCGCCGTGGTGGTCCTGCATGTTCCGCAGCACCCCGTACCCGCCGTCGTTGAAGACCACCAGCACCAGCCACGGCTTCTCCTGCGCCAGCGTGCCCAGCTCGCCCAGGTGCACGGCCAGCCCGCCGTCGCCCACCATCACCAGCGTCGGTGCGTCGCGGCCGGACAGCGCCGCCCCGATGCCCGTCGCCAGACCCTGCCCGATCCCGCCGCCGACCGGGAACAGGTTGGTCCGCGGGTCGAAGATGTCCAGCAGCCGGTTGCCCCACTGGCTGGACGGGATCGTCACGTCCCGGGCGATCACCGACTCCCGCGGCAACCCCGCGCGCATCGCGTCGCAGATCTCTCCGTAGGGGCCGATCGCCTCACGCAGCCGCGACCGCACCGCGGACCGCGTCGCCACCGCCCGCGCCCGCCACTCCGGATCGCCGGACCCGCCCCGCAGCCGCCGGAGCACCACCGCGGCCTCCCCGGCGATCCCGACCGTCGCCGGGTGCACCCGGCCCAGGGCGGCGGGGTCGACGTCGATCTGGATGTGCCGCGCGGGCAGCGCCAGGTGGTAGTGCTTGGTCTCGTTGGACCGGAAGTGCGTCCCGACCGAGATCAGCAGATCCGCCTCGGCCAGCAGGTCCTCCGCGGCAGTGGCGAAGTTGCCGACCACCAGCGGGTGGTCCTCGGGCAGCGTGCCCCGCCCGGAGTTGCTCGTGAACACCGGCGCCTGCAGCCGCTCGGCCAGCTCCCGCACCTCGTCCCGCGCGTCCACCGCGCCGCCGCCTGCCCAGATCACCGGGCGCCGCGCCGAGGCGATCAACTCGGCGGCCCGGGCCAGCGCGTCCTCGTCCGGCGGCGGCACCGGCGCCGGAACCTCCGGAGCGCGAGCCACCACGTCGTGCCGCGCGTACTGCAGGTCGATCGGCCACTCCACACTGGATGGTCCACTCGGGAGGGACAGCGCCTCGCGCACCGCCCGTCGCAGCACGTCCTCCGCCGCGGCCACCGAAGAAATGGTCGCGGCGTGTTTGGACACCGCGGTGAGCATGCCCAGCTGGTCACGGCTCTCGTGGATGACCCCGCGCCCCTGCCCGAGGTAGGGCGAGTCGATCTGCCCGGTCACGTGCAGCACCCGGCTGCCCGCGGTCAGCGCCTCCACGAGCGAGCCGGCCGCGTTGCCCGCGCCGGTGCCGGTGCTGGTGATCGCGACCCCGAGCCCGCCGCGGGCTCGGGCGTACCCGTCGGCCGCGTTGACCGCCGCCGCCTCGTGCCGGACCGGCACGAACCGCAGCCGCGCCGCGATCGCCTCCACCAGCGGCAGGTTGTGGACGCTCACGATGCCGAACGCCGTGTCGACGCCGTTGTCGATCAGGATCTGGGCGAGCAGGTCCCCGCCGTTGCCGTGTGTCACGAGTGTCTCCTCAGACGTATCGGGCGACGCCGCCACCGACGTCGAGGGCGGAACCGGTGATGTAGGACGCGTGCGGCGACAGCAGTGCCACGATCGGGAAGGCGACCTCCTCTGCGGTGCCGAGCCGGCCGAGCGGGATGCCCCGGTCCGCGGCGAGCGCCGAAGTCCACTCCGCCCAGGACAGCTCGGTGCCGGACTGCTCGTACCGGCGCCGCCACTGCCCGGTGTCCACCAGGCCGAGGCACACCGAGTTGACCCGCACCTCCGGCGCCAGCTCGGCGGCCAGCGTCTTGGACAGGTTCAGCAGCGCCGCCCGCGCCGCCGACGTCGCGGCGAGCTTCGGCTCGGGCTGGCGGGACAGGATCGCGTTGACGTTGACCACCGCCGCGCCCGGCCGCAGCCACGGCTGCGCGGCGCGGACGACGTGCAGCACCGAGAAGATCTTCAGGTGCAGCTCGTCGCGCCACTGCTCGTCGCTGGTCTCGGCCAGCCGCGCCATCAGCGAGCGCCCGGCGTTGTTGACCACGCCGTCCAGCCCGCCGAACTCCTCGCCGGCGCCGGTGACGAACCGGCGCACGTCGCCGGCGTCGAGGACGTCGAACGCCGCGGTGTACAGCCGGGCGCCGGCCGCGCGGGGCAGATCGGCGAGTGCCTTCTCCAGCCGCACGCCGTCCCGCGCGCACGCGGCGACGTGCGCGCCCTCGGCGAGCAGCATCGCGGCGGTCGCCAGCCCGACACCGGAACTGGCGCCGGTCACCACGACCGCCCGCCCGGAAAGTCCCAGGTCCATGAAAACTCCTAGTGGCAGACGAATCCGCCGTCGACGACCAACGTTTGCCCGGTGATGAACGACGCGGCGTCGGAGAGCAGGAACTCCACCGCGCCCACCACGTCACCCGGTTGCTGCGCCCGGGTCAGCGCCCGCCCGTTCGCGTAGAGCTGGTGCCGTTCGCGCGGCACGCGCTCGGTCGCCTCGACCTCGGTCAGGCCCGGCGCGACCGCGTTCACCGTCACCCCGTCCGGCCCGGCGTCACGGGCCATCGCACGGGTCATCGCGATCACCGCGCCCTTCGAGGACACGTAGTGCACCAGCCGCGGCGGCCCGAACAACGCGACGTCGGAGGCGATGTTCACGATCCGCCCGCCGGTGGCCGCGAGCTGCGGGTACAGGGCGCGGGCGACCAGCCACGGGCCGCGCGCGTTGACCGTCATCAGCCGGTCCCACGCCTCCACCTCCAGGTCGGCGAAGTGCTTGCCGCCCACGCCGTCGGCCATCGCCGCGTTGTTGACCAGACCGTGCAGGGGCCCGATCTTCGCGACCTGTTCCGCCAGCCGCGCCACCGAATCGGGATCGGCGACGTCGGTGTCGATCCGGTGCACGGTCCGCCCGCGCTCTTCGAGCTGCGCCACCCCGCGGGCGGCGCGCTCCGGGTCGCGTTCGGCGACCACGACCTGCGCCCCGGACGCGCCGAGGGCGTCGGCGATCGCCCAGCCGAGCCCGCGCCCGGCGCCGGTCACCACGATCAGGCGCATCGCGCGGCCTCCACTTCGGACAGGAACTCCAGCAGGACCTCGTTGAACTCGCCGGGGCACTCCTGGTTGGCCGCGTGCCCGCCGCCGATCACCCGCAGCCGCGCTCCGGGGATCTCCCGCGCCAGCAGCCGGCTCTCCTCGACGCCGGTGACCTGGTCGTCGGCGCCCACGACCACCAGCGTCGGCACGCTGATCCGGCCCAGCAGGGGACCGTGGTCGGTGGTGGCCATCGACTCCGCGGCCGCGCGGTACCCGGCCAGGCGCACCCGGGCCATCGTCGCCTCGACCTTGGCGCGGGTCGCCGGATCGGAGCTCAGGCGCGGTGCTCGCCGTCGCGCGAACTCCGCGGCACCCACCTCGGCCAGCTCGTCCACCCGCGCCCGCATCCGCGCTGCGGCCTCGGCACTGGTGCCGGAGCCGCGCGTGGAGTCGGCCAGGGTCAGCGACAGCACGGGGTGCTCCAGCGCGAGCCGGGTCGCGATCACCCCGCCCCACGACACCCCCACCACGTGGGCGGGTTCGTCGAAGATCCGCGCAACCTGCTCGGCGTACCAGGCGATGTCGGCGCGTTCCGGGTCCGGCGAGTCCCCGTACCCGGGCGCGTCCCAGGCCACCACCCGGTGCCGCTCCGCCAGGACGTCCACTTGCGACTCGAAGGACGCGCTGGACCCGCCGATGCCGTGCAGCAGCAACACGGGGGTCACCGGAACACCACCCGCGGCTCCGCCAGCGCGGCGATCGCGGCGAGCACCGCGTGCGGCACGACCTCGCTGCTCGTCGGCGTCCGTGGCGAGGGCCGGTTGCGGATCTCGAACCGGTACGACCCGGCCGGCCCGTCGGCGGTGATGACGTGCGAGGTCAGCTCGGCGGCCGGGTCGGCGATCACCGCCGCCTCGACCACGTCCCAGTCGCCCACGGCCAGCGCCACCGAGGCCGCCACGTTCGCCGACTTCGGGAACGCCGCCGTCACCTCGCGTGCCGGGCCGCGCATCAGCTCGACCGGCTTGGCCGTGGTCCGCAGCCGCGCGGCCTCCTCGTCGGACATCCACGGCTGCACCAGGTTCGCGGCGAGTTTCGTGGTCTCGATGGTGACCCGGGACAGCGGCGCCATCCGGGCCGCCGCCCGCAGCAGATCCAGGCCGCCGATCGCGCCGGTCGACAGGTGCAGCTCACCGGGGCCCGCGGACAGCAGCTTGTCCAGCAGGGCGTCGTCGGCCAGCGCGCCGACCGACACGACCAGCAGGTCCCGCCCGGCGGCCAGCACCTGCGGCCCGACCTCCGCCAGTGCCCGCTGCCCGGCCGCCTCGACGATCAGGTCCGAAGTGGACAGCAGCTCGTCCAGCGACACCAGTGGCAGGTCCGTCGCACCCGCGGGGTCCACGACGCCGGACAGCGTCGCACCCGGCACGGTTCCGTCGCGCAGGGCGCGGGCGACCACGCCGCCGATCGAGCCCGCGCCGATCACCCCGGCCCTCATCCCCGCCACCAAGCCGTGTAACCGGGGTCGGGCACGCCCGCCATGTGGGTGCGGACGTCCTTCGACGGCGGGCCCGCGGTGCCCCACAGGTCGGACAGCTCGGGCGTGCGCCGCCACACCCGGCACAGCCACGCGTCCTCCACGACCTGCTCGACCTCGGAGGTGTACTCGCACACCAGCCCGGCCGGGTCGGCGAAGTAGCCGAACGTGTTGCTGCCCGGCCCGTGCCGCCCCGGACCCCACAGCGGGGTGATCCCGTTGTGCCGCAGCCGCCCGATGCCACGCATGAAGTGGTCGATCGAGGCCATCTCGTAGGCGACGTGGTTGACCGACGCGAACGGCGCCTGGTTGAACGCGATCACGTGGTGGTCGGCGTTGCAGCGCAGGAACGCCATCTGGTGCTCCGACCAGTCGGAGATCCGCATGCCGAGCACACGGGTGTAGAACTCGCACGCCGCGTCGATGTCGGCGGTGTTGAGCACGACGTGCGCCAGCTTCCGCGGCACCGCCGGGTGGCCGTCCGGATCGTCCGGGGTCACGGCGAACACGTCCGCGGACAACTCGATCAGCCGTCCCTCCGGATCGGCGAAGCGCAGCCCGTAGCCGCCGCCGACCTGGTCCAGCTTGCCGGGCTCGGTGACCAGCGGGATGCCCTGCGCAACCAGGCGGCTCGCGGCCTCGTCGATCTCGCGTGGCGTGGCGACCGCGAAGGCCACCTTGCCGAGCGCGTTCTGTTCCGCCTGCTGCAACTGCAGCACGTGGTGCTCGCTGCTGGTGCCGCGCAGCCACACCGCGCCGGTGTCCTGCTCGACCTGCCGCAGGCCCCACACCTCGCGGTAGAACTCGCCCGCGACGGCGCACGCGGTGGAGCGCAGGGTCACCGACCGCAGCGCCCGCAACCGGACGACGGGTTCGGACATGGTGTCCTCCAAGGGGTTCAGGCGACCGGGACCGGCGCTGCGGTCGCGGGCTCGGTCAGGCGGGCCGCCTGTTTCGCGGCCTCCGCCTTCAGCAGGCGGCGCATCCGGACGAGCGCGATGTCGTGCTGGTAGAGGTTCTCCCGGTCCCAGGCGTCGGCGGGCATCGCCTCGGCCATCTCGCGGTCCTGCTCCAGCACGGCGTAGTGCCGGGCCTCCAGCCGGTTGCGGTAGAGGAAGCGCCAGCTGTCCCGTTCCCAGCCGGACACCTTGCGGCAGCGCCAGAAGAACCCGGCGTGCCGGTTCGCCGAGATCGCGCACAGCCCGGCGACGATCGTGAACGGCCCGCCCGGGCCGGCGGTGTCCGGGTACGGGATGTCGAGGGTGACCCAGTCCGCGCCGCCGTGGGTCAGCTCGACCCAGTCGAAGTTCACGCCGCGCTGGTCGGTCTTCTCGAACACGAAACCGTTGTCGGTCGCGCGGATCTGGAAGACCGCTTCGCGCTTGCCCGCGAACATCGTGTGGCTGTTGCGGTGCAGGAACGCGCCGTGCATCGGGTCGAGCAGGTTGTCCAGGGAGTACAGGTAGGGCGCGTCCCACTCGACGTAGCAGAGGAACTCCGACCACTCTCCACCCGCGATCGGCTCCGGCACCTCCAGCGGAGCCGGTGGCGCCGACTCGTCGAGCCCGAACCAGGCGAAGACCGCCCCGGCGTGCTCCTCCGCCGGGAACGTCCGCAGCACGCGGCGGCCCTCCAGGGCGCAGCCCGGGCTGCCCGGCACGGACACCACCGTGCCCTCGGCGTCGACCTGCACGCCGTGGTAGTTGCAGGCCACCCGATCGCCCATGTGCACGCCCTGCGACAGCCGGGCGGCGCGGTGCGGGCAGCGGTCCTCCTGGACGTGCACGACTCCGGCGCCGTCGCGCCACAGCAGCAGCTGCGCGCCCGCGCGCTCGATCCGGACCAGCTCACCGGGACGCACGTGCCCGGACGGGCACAGCGGGTACCAGCGGTCCCGCAGCCCGAACCGCAGCAGGGCCTCGGTGGTGTGCAAAGACTTCACGTCTAGCTCTCCGTTCCGCTCAGGCGGGCCAGTTCGGCGGTGAACGACGACTCGGTCCAGTCCTCGCCGCCCGCGGGGCGCACCCCGGAGGAGTTGAGGGCGGCCACCACGCCGGGCAGGTCGTGCACGCCGCGGCCGTAGATCGCCTCGAGTTCGTCGCCGAACGCGTTCTCGTAGCTGGAAGGCATGTCCTCAGTCCTCCACGTCCAGGACGAGCTCGGCCGACCGGCTGCGGGACACGCAGATCAGCATCGTGCCGCCGGCCGCCTTCTCGTCGTCGCTCAGCAGGAAGTCGCGGTGCTCGGGTTCGCCGGCGAGCACCTTGGTCTCGCAGGTGCCGCACACCCCTTCCCGGCAGGAGTTGGGCACGGACACCCCGGCCCCGGCGAGAGCGTCCAAGATGGACACCCCGGCGGGAACCGGAACCCGGCGCCCCGACCCGCCGCACACCACGTCGAAGCCGTGGTCCGGCCCGGTGGTTTTGGGTTCCGGTGCGCGGAACCGCTCCACCCGCAGCATCGAGGCGTCCGGCAGCGCGGCCTCGACGGCGGCGATGAGCGGTTCCGGGCCGCAGCAGTAGACGAGCGTGCCCGGCCGGAGTTCAGCCAGCCCGGCCGCCAGGTCAGGCGGTCCACCGCGCTCGTCGTCGGCGTGCACGCGCACCCGGTCCGCGGGCAGGTCGCCCAGGAAGGCCATGCTAGACCGGGAGCGTCCACAGTAGAGCATGGACCAGTCGGAACCCCGCTGCTCCAGGTGGTTCGCCATCGCCAGCAGGGGAGTGATGCCGATGCCGCCCGCGATCAGCAAGTGCCGGGTCGCGTCTTCGAGGGCGAAGTTGTTGCGTGGCCCGTCGACCTCGATCAGCGTGCCCGGGGTGAGGCGCTTGTGCACCCAGGCGCTGCCGCCGCGGGAGGACGGCTCGCGCAGGACGGCCACGGTCCAGCTGTGCCCGTCCGCCGGGTCGCCGCACAGCGAGTACTCCCGGACCAGCCCGTTGGGCAGGTGCAGCGACAGGTGCGCGCCCGGCTCCCACGCCGGCAGGGCCGCCCCGGCGGGGTCGCGCAGCTCGACGCGCACGACCCCGTCGGCCAGCCAGGTGCTCTGGTGAACTCGTACCGTCCGGGTCATGGCTTCAGTCGCGGGTCACGCCGTGCATCGGCGAGGTCGGCGGGTAGGTCGGCAGCTGCGGCTTCTGCGCGCCGATGATCACTGCGAACAGGGCGTCGGTGTCGCCGATGTTGCGCAGGCTGCGCGGCACTCCGGCCGGGACGCGGATCAGGTCGCGGTAGCCCAGCACGCGGCTGGCGGTCTTGGTGCCGTCCTCGACGTCGTGCACGGTGACTTCGAGGGTGCCTTCCAGGACGAAGAAGACCTCCTCCACGTCGTGGTGGGTGTGCTCGGGGCCGATCGCGCCGGCGGGCAGCCGCATGTTGGAGAACGTGAAGTGCTCCGACGGCAGGATGCGGTTGTCGGTGTCGTGGTTGCCGGTGGCGCCGGAGCCGATGTAGCGGACCTGCGCGCGGCGGAACTGCTCGCCCGCCTTGGCCTGGAAGCCGAGCGTGTCCCAGTCCTCGTAGCGGGATTCGCGGGTGGCGATGCAGGAGTCGATCAGTTCCTCGAGGCCGGCTTGCGTCGTCGTCACGGGATCTCCTTGGATGTCTTAGCTCTAAGGGAACTTGGGAAGAGTTTGTAGCATCGCGACCCGGGCGACGACAACCCTTAGCTCTAAGTTTTCTGGAGGTTGGTTTCGATGGTGTTAACGGCTTCCAATTAACTTAGAGCTAAGTTATTCTGCCTATCTGGACGGCCTGTGGAGGTGGCTCGATGACAGTGCCCGCGGACGAGATCCTGGTGGCCGGGCGGTGGCGGCGCGGCGGTGGCGCGCCGCTGGAGTGCGTGGACCCGGCGACCGGTGAGCCGATCGCGGTCGTGCACGGCGCGTCCGTCAGGGACGTCGACGAGGCGGCCCGCGCGGCCTGGGTGGCCGAGTGGGCGGCGTTGCTCCCACACGAACGGGCCCGGGTCCTGGCCCGGGTCGGCGACCTGATCGAGCGGGACGCGGAGTCGCTGGCCCTGCTGCAGACCCACAACACCGGCAAGGCGCTGCGCGAGACGCGCGCGCTGGTGGCGAGCGCGGCCGCGACGTTCCGGTTCTACGCGGCGGCGCTGGAGACGATGGAGACCGCGCTGACCCCGCAGCGTGGGCCGTGGCTGACGATGTCGGTGTACGAGCCGGTCGGGGTGGTCGGCGCGATCACGCCGTGGAACTCGCCGATCGCCAGCGACGCGCAGAAGATCGCGCCCGCGCTCGCGGCGGGCAACGGTGTGCTGCTCAAGCCGGCCGAGGCGACGCCGCTGGTGTCGCTGGCGCTGGCCCGGCTGGTGCTGGAGGCCGGTGTGCCGGCGCGGTTGCTGTCCGTGCTGCCGGGCCCGGGTTCGGTGGTGGGGGACGCGATCGTGCGGCACCCCGCGGTCGGGAAGGTCGCCTTCACCGGGGGCACGTCGACCGGGCGGGCGATCGGGCGGATCGCGGCGGAGAAGGTCATGCCGGTGACGATGGAACTGGGCGGCAAGTCGCCGACGATCGTGTGCCCGGACGCGGCGGCCGAGCAGGCGGTGGCCGGGATCCTGTACGGGATCTTCTCCTCCACCGGGCAGAGCTGCATCGCCGGGTCGCGCATCTTCCTGCCGGAGTCGCGGTACGCCGAGTTCCGGGACCTGCTGGTGGCGGGCGCGTCCCGGCTGCGCATGGGCCCGGGCACGGCGGCGGACACGCAGGTGGCGCCGCTGGCGACGTTCGCGCACCGCGACCGGGTGGCCGCGCTGGTGGACCGCGCGCGCGAGGAGGGGGCGCGGGTGCTGTGCGGGGGAGAGGTGCCGCCGTCGGCGGGCGCGTACTACCCGCCGACCCTGCTGGAGGGGCTGTCGAACTCGTCGAAGACGTGCCAGGAGGAGATCTTCGGCCCGGTCGGCGTGCTGCTGCCCTACCGCGACGAAGAGGACCTGGTGGCGCAGGCGAACGACACCGTGTACGGCCTGGCGTGCGGCATCTGGACCGCCGACTACCGCCGCGCGTGGCGCCTCGCGCGGCGGATCGAGGCCGGGACGGTGTGGATCAACACGTACAAGCAGTTCAGCATCTCGACGCCGTTCTCCGGCAGGAAGGAGAGCGGGCTGGGCGTCGACAAGGGCCGCGAGGGGATCCTCGGGTACCTGCGGCAGAAGAGCGTGTACTGGGGCCTCGACGAGGCGCCCCTGCCCTGGGCGGGCTAGGTGTTGTGACCTGGCAGGTTGTGGAGGGTCAGGGCAGTCGGGTGATGGGTGGGTGGCCTGTTGCCAGGCGGTGGGTGTTGGGGGTCTAGGGCTGGGCGTAGGCGAATTCGGTGAGCAGGGTGCGGTGGAAGCGTTCGGCTTTGCCGTTGGTCCAGGGGCAGCCGGGTTTGATGTAGCGGCGGCGCAGCCCGAGGGCGGTGCGGACCGCGGCCCAGCAGGTGCCTCGGCGGTAGGCCAGGGCGTTGTCGGTCAGGATTCGCAGCACGGTGATGCCGTTAGCGTGACCCATCGAGGACCTCCAGGGCTGGTAGTGGATGCGTCGCAACACCCACTCCGCCCGGAGGCCCTCCCCACAATCAACCCGACACGCCGTCCACAACCTCACCAGTCACAACTGCTAGCGCCGCTTCCGCTCGTCCACCATGGCCTGGATCCGGGCGATCGCGGCGACCCGTCCGTCGCCCGCCTGCCCGGGTCCGGCCGGGTGGGGCAGCATCGGCTCGGGGCGGTGGCCGAGCAGCAACGGGTTCCCGATCATCTCCAGGCCGCTGCTGGTGCGGTAGTAGCGCTGCGCGAACCGCACGCCCTCCGGCCTGCCCTGCTCGTAGGCGTCGACGAACACGGCCTCGGTCCGGTCCTCGTCCAGGGTCAGGAAACCGTCCCAGGCCAGCGCGACATGGCGGGGGACCGGGTCGGCCGCGGCGAGGTCCTGGCGGGCCAGCGCGACGCTGCCCTCGACGGTGAAGTTCTCCTCGGAGTCGACGTAGCGCGTCGCGACCTTCTCGCCGTTGGGCATCACGGCGAGCACGAAGGGCACGAACCCGGACTCGGTCGTTTCCGCGTTTTCGACCGCGAAGTCGATCGCGTCGAACAGGGTCGCCGTGGCGTCGTTGCCGAGGTTCGGCACGGGGTCGGTCATCAGGCAGCCTTCCGGGGGGGATGATCGTTTCCCGGTCCGACTCACCGGCGGCCCGGACGGTTCCCCTCGGATTCGGCGCGGTCGGCCATCTCGGCCAGCCGGATCGAATGCTCCAGACGGCTCAGCAGCTGCGCCAGCTGCGTCCGCTCGGTCTTCGTCAGGCCCGCCAGCATCCGGTTCTCGTTGGCGAAGTGGACCTCCGCGACCTTGTCGGTCAGCGCGAGGCCCTCGTCGGTGAGTCCGATGTAGACGATGCGGCGGTCGGTGGCGTCGCGTTCGCGGTAGACCAGTCCGGCGGCCTCCAGCTTGTCGACCCGCTGCGTGATACCGCCCGTGGTGAGCAGGTTCGCGTCCGCCAGCTCGCCCGCCGTCCGGCGGTACGGTGCGCCGACGCGCCGCAGCGCGGCCAGGATGCCGAACGCGGAGATGTTGACCCCGTACCGCCCGAACACCCGGTTGAGCTGCACGGTGTACCCGTCGAAGGCGCGGTGCAGCCGCCCGAACACCGCCAGCGGCGACGCGTCGATCTCCGGCGCCTCGCGGCGCCACTCCGCGAGCATCAGGTCGACCGCGTCCGGCTGCGGCTTGTCGCGCTTCGGCATAGGATCCCCTCAAAACATTTCTACCGTAAGAATATCATCGCTAAGATAGCGTGGAGGACGGCCGATGCGGGTGGCGGTGGCGGGGGCGTCCGGGTTCGTGGGACGGCGGTTGTGCCCGGCGCTCGTCGAGGCCGGACACGACGTCGTCGCGATGACCCGGCGCCCGGACGACTACGCCGGGGCGGGCGAACCGGTCCACGGCGATGTGCACGACGCCGGTTCCCTTCGCGAAGCGCTGGCCGGCGCCGCCGCGGCCTACTACCTGGTGCACTCGCTGGGCGAGCCGGACTTCGAACGCCGCGACGCCCGCGCCGCGCGCAACTTCGCCCGCGCCGCCGCGGACGCCGGCCTGTCCCGGATCGTCTACCTCGGCGGGCTCGGCGACGACGCCGACGACCTGTCCCCGCACTTGCGCAGCCGCCGCGAGGTTGAGGGCCTGCTGGGGGAGGCGGGCGTGCCGGTGACCGTGCTGCGCGCCGGGATCGTCATCGGCCACGGCGGGATCTCCTGGGAGATCACGCGCCAGCTGGTCGAGCACCTGCCCGCGATGGTCACCCCGCGGTGGGTCGGCACGCGCACCCAGCCGATCGCGCTGGCCGACGTCGTCCGCTACCTGGTCGCGCTGCTGGACGTGCCGCCGGGGCGGGTCTTCGAAGCAGGCGGCCCGGACGTCCTGGCCTACGGCGAGATGCTGAAGCGCGTCGCCGGGATCGAGGGCCGGTTCCGGGTCATCGTGCCGGTGCCGCTGCTGTCGCCGAGGCTGTCGTCGCTGTGGCTGTCGCTGGTCACCGACGTGGACGCCCGCACCGGCCGGTCGCTGGTCGACTCGATGATCAACGAGGTCGTGGTGCGGGACCACAGCCTGCGTGAGGTGGTGCCGTTCGAGCCGATGGGCTTCGACGCCGCGGTGGCGGCCGCGTTGCGGGAGCGGGCCGGGGCGTGAAGACCGCGCTGGGGCTGGTCACGGCGGCTGGGGCCGGGCTGCTGGGATACTCCTTGACGCGGAAACCGGGTTCGCGGGAGTTCGTCGGTTCGACCGCGGCGGTGGCTGGGGTCTGGGCCGCCGGGAGCCTGCTCGACCGGACGCCCGCCGGCCGGGTCGGCGCCGGGCCGGTTGCTTGCGGCGTCGGCGCGTTCGCGGTGTTCCGCGCCGGTGCCGAGGTGGCCCGGCGGATCCCGGTGCTGCGGCGGGCGCTGCGGCGCGTGCTGCGCTACGCGACCGCGGGCAACGGCGGCGCCGTGCTGCTCACGACGCTCGCCAACGGCGCGGCCGAGGAGCTCTTCTTCCGCGGCCCGGTCTACAACGCGCTGGGCGCGACCGGGTCGACGGCCGTGTACGTCCTGACCACCACCGCCACCCGCAACCCCGCGCTGGTCGCGGCGTCCGCCGTGATGGGGACGGTGTTCGCGTGGCAGCGGCGGTCGGGCGGCGGGGTGCTGGCGCCGCTGGTGACGCACGTGGTGTGGTCGGCGTTGATGGTGTGGCGGCTGCCCGCTCTCGTCCCGGAGCAGGCCGGTCCGTAACCTGACCGGGTGACGACTACGGACGGACTGACCGTGGACGGCGCCGGCAACCTCCTCGCCGGGCGGTATCGGCTGGAGAGCCGTGTCGGGGCCGGCGGCACAGGCGTCGTCTGGCTGGCTCGTGACGAGCGTCTGGAGCGCCAGGTCGCGGTCAAGCAGCTGTGGCCGGGCCCGGCGCAGAGCGAGCAGGCGCGGCAGCGGATCCTGCGCGAAGGCCGCAACGCCGCCCGGCTGCGCCACGCCAACGTGGTCACCGTGCACGACGTGGCCGAGCACAACGGCCAGCCCGTGCTGGTGATGGAGTACGTGCCGTCCCGCAGCCTCGCCGAGGTCGTCGCCGAGCAGGGGCTGCTCACGCCGGAGGCCGTCGCGCGGATTGGATTGCAGGCCGCCGGCGCGCTCGCCGCCGCCCACGCGGCCGGGATCGTGCACCGCGACGTCAAACCGGGCAACCTGCTCGTCGCCGACGACGGCACGGTCAAGATCGCGGACTTCGGCATCTCGCGCGCGACCGGCGACTCGGCGCTGACGCAGGGCGGCCTGGTCTCCGGGACGCCGATGTTCCTCGCGCCGGAGATCGCGCGCGGCGAGGAGCCGACGCCCGACTCCGACGTGTTCTCGCTGGGCGCCACGCTCTACGACGCGGTCGAGGGAGTGCCGCCGTTCGGCGACGACGAGAACCCGATCGCGTTGCTGCACCGCGTCGCCGCGGGCGAGGTGCCGGAACCGCAGTACGCGGGCCCGCTCGCCCCGGTGCTGATGGCGATGCTGCGGCCCGACCCCGCCCAGCGGCCCAGCACCGTGCAGGTGGTGACCGCGCTGCAGGCGGTCGCGGACGGGCAGCCGGTGCCGCCGCGCACGCTGAACCCGGCGCGGGCGCGGACGCAACCGGTGGTGACGCCGTCTTCGCTGACTGTGCCGGTGGCGCCGGTTGCCGGGCCGGTGGGTGCTGGGGCGCGGTTGGACGCGCCGGCGGCCGAGTCGATGGGTGCTGGGGCGCGCGTGGACGCGCTGGTTGCCGGGCCGGGCGGTGCCGGGACGCGGGTGAACGCGCCGGTCGGCGCTGGAACGCGGCTGGACATTCCGGTGGCCGAGCCGGTTGGTGCTGGGACGCACCTGAACGCCCCGGCCGCCGGGGCGGCCGGCGCCGGGGCGCGGGTGAACAAGCGAGTCGCCGGGCTCGTCGCGTCGAAGCGCCGCTTCCTGCTGCCCGTCGCGGGCGCGTTGCTCGCGGTGCTGGCGGTCGTCATCCTGTTCACGCAGCTCACGCCCGACCCACCGGCCCCGGCGCCGGCCCCGCCGCCCGCGGCGCTCGACGCCGCCGCGATCACCGGAGCGGTGCGCGAGTACTACGCGTTGCTGCCCGCCCGGCCGGACAACGCGTGGACCCGCCTCGGCCCGAAGATGCAGGTGCAGGGCCAGGACGCCTACCGCGCTCGCTGGGCGGGCATCACGGCCCTGATGGTCACCACGCCACCCGCTGTAGTCGCCGACAACACCGTGTCAGTGACGATCGCGTACACCTTCGAGGACGGCCGCGTGGTCACCGAGACGCACCAGCTCGGGCTCATCCCGGCCGCTCCGGCCCCCCTGATCGACAGCGACGCCGTGCTGTCCAGCGAGACGAGCACGCCGCCGCCCCCGCCGCCACCGTCACCCACCCCGACGCCCGCCGCCGAGCCCCCACGCGCCGGTGACGACCGGGGAGACCGCCACGACGACGACCGCGGCGACCACCGTCCCGGCCGCGGGCACGGCCGGGACCGCGACTGACCGGCACCGTTTCCGCTTCCGGAGCGGCAGTTTCCTGAGCGGCGGGCGGCGGGGTGAGCCGGCTCAGCCGCGCGGAGCATGCCCTTGCGGGTGGCACGCGCGACCAGTCGGTGGCCCCCCGTGGTTCTGCCTCCTGGGCTGCGGGGGAGCACGTGCGTTGCTGGTGCCTTGCCCCGGCCGGCGCTAACCGCCTTCGGTGTCCCGGGGGTATTCGGCCTGCCCGACGGTGCCGGTCGTGTCGGCCTCCTCGGTGCTGCGCGACACGGCGGTCTTGCCCGGCTGCGGCGGCTCGAACGGTTCGCCGGTGCTCTCGGCGATCGAGGTGCGGCTGTCCGCGTTCTCCTCGGTGTCGTCCTGGGCCTGGTGTCGTTCGGGGTTCATGCCGCGGTGGGTACCCGCCGGGCCAGTGGGTATGTCGGCTGGTGCGACCGATCTCCCGAGGAGGCACCATGCCGGACCCAGAGCGCGCGGCCGGTCCGGCCGGCGACCGCGGCACGAGCCGGGGCGACCCGGGCCTCGGCGAGCCGCCGCGACCGCTCGCCGGCGGGCTCGAGCTGCGCACCAGTTCCTTCAGCGACAACACGTTGATCCCCGAGCAGTACTCCTACGAGGGCGGCAACGAGCGGCCGTCGCTGGCGTGGCTGCGCATTCCCGACGGCGCCGCGGAACTCGTGCTGCTGTGCGAGGACCCGGACGCGCCCGCGGGAACGTTCACCCACTGGGTGGTCACCGGCATCGCGCCGACGTCGACCGGCCTGGACTCCGGTGTGGAGGGCCGCAACGACTTCGGGGAGCGCGGCTGGGGCGGCCCGCGCCCGCCGGTGGGGGACGAGCCGCACCGGTACTTCTTCCGGCTGTACGCGGTGGACCGGAAGCTCGGCCTCGGTGAGGACGCCACCGGCCAGGACGTGCGCGCCGCCATCGAGGGGCACGTGCTCAGCACCGGCACCATCATGGGCCGCTTCGGACGTTAGGAGACCACGATGACCGACCCCCGCCGCGAAGACCTGGACGAGGAAGCCCGCCCCGCCACCGAACAGGACGAGGGCCTCGGTGAGGAGGACAACTCCCTGCCGGAGGACCGCACCCCGAGCGGCCCCGGCGAGGAGGCCTGACTCACCCACCCACCGTTCCCGGCGCGCCACTGGTCGGGCAACGCTCCGGTCGCGGACCCCCGGGCTCCGCGATCGGAGCGTTGCCCGCGCTGCCAAGCCCCGAGAAACCCGCGCGACTACTGCGGCTCGGTCGACCCGTGCGCGACCGGCTTGGCCGGGAGGTGGATGGGCTGGGGGCGGCGGGCGTGCC
>NZ_AFWY03000013.1:0-140148 GCF_000231075.2 Amycolatopsis sp. ATCC 39116
GGGCAGCCGGACTCAGCGGCGGCAGCGCGCGACGTGGCCGGAGCGGCAGCGCGGCCTCATTGGCAGCCGGCCTAAGCGGCGGCGGCGCGGTGGCGCGGCCGCAGCGGCCACCGCGCGCGCCGCAGCGTGGGGCGGCTTCGGGGCTGCCGAGCAGCCGCATCCTGGGCAATGCATCACCGCCGCCCCTCACCCGCGCCCAAGCCGGAGCGCGCCGCCCCAGGCCGCGCCGCTTCGGGGCGGCCGCGCCCCAAAGTCCTAACCCGCCTCCACCTCGGCGCGCTCCACCGTCAGCCGTGCGTGGTTGGCGGCTTCTCGGCCTGCTGTCCAGCCCTCGCCGTTGCTCATGGTCGTCCTGCGGGTCGTCGTGTGCGGGAACAACTCCGTGAACAGCGTGTCCACCTCCTGGCGCCGCCGGGCGAGGATCGGGACCAGCTGCGCCTCCGCGAACTCCGCCTCCACCGCGCGGTCGGCGTCGGTCAGGCGTTCGCCTATTCGCGTCGCGTAGGCGAGCAGGAAGGCGTGCCGGAACGAGCGGGTCCGCGCGCCACGGCCGGCGGACAGCATCGCCTCGTTCGCCTGCACCAGCAGCGACGTCGACAGCAACTCCACCAGGTCCAGATCGACCTCGTGGCCGACCAGCGCCACGAACCCCAGCTTGGCGTAGAACGCGGCCCGGCACCGGTTGGCCGTCGCGACCGCCGACACCAGCGACGACTTCGGCCCGAGGTACGGCTGCTCCAGCCAGAACCGCCGCGCCGAACCCGCCCTCGGCCCCGGCGCGTCTACCAGCGCCTGCTCGAACGAGTACCGGCTCATCAACTGCTGCGCCTTCGCCGACAGCGCCTCCGCCTCCTCGGGGAACGACGTCGACTCCGCCTTCGCCAGCAGCGCCCGTATCCGCGCCAGCACCTTCTCGTCCACGCCCGCCCGCTCCGCCGGCACCGGCACCTCCGGCAACCGCGGCAGGGGCAGCAGCACCTCCAGCACCGACAGCACCACGAGCAACGCCGCCACGCGCTCCACGCCGTGCCGCTCCGACCACCGCTCCAGCAACGGCCGCTCGGCGCCGTCGCACCCGGCGAGCGCGTCCGACGTCAGCGCGACCCCGCGCCGGTCCAGCCGCCGCAGCGCGATCTGGTGCACGTCCCCCGGCTGCCACCCTGTCCGCCACAACCGGGACAGCACCTCGCGCAGCGCCAGCTCCGCCGCCCGGTCGATCAGCCGCGCGTCGTAGCGCGGGCCCGCCAGCTCCCGCGCGGCGAGCTCACCCAGTCGCCGCTGGGCGGCATCGCACAGCAGGACGGCGAACGTTTCCACGGTGGACTCGGCCATGCCCGCATCATGCCGGAGGGCACCGACAATTCCGGGCGCCTCAACGCACCAGCAGCGCCACGCACTCCACGTGGTGGGTCATCGGGAACGCGTCGAACGCCCGCAACCGCTCCAGCCGGTACCCCGACTCGCCGAACGTCGCGACGTCCCGGGCCAGCGCCGCCGGATCACACGCCACGTACACCACTCGCTCCGGCGAAGCCGCCGCCACCGCCTGGACCACCTCGCGCCCGGCCCCGGACCGCGGCGGGTCCAGCACCACGACCTCCGGCTGCCCGGACAGCGACCGCAGCACGTGCTCCGTCCGGCCGGCCCGCCAGCTCACCTGCGGCAGATCCGCCAGGTTCCGCTCGCCGTCGCTCACCGCGCGCTGCCCCGACTCGACCGCGACCACGTGCCCCGTCACGCCGACCTGCGCGGCCAGCACCGACGCGAACAACCCGACCCCCGCGTAGAGGTCCCAGGCCAGCTCGCCGGGCGAGGCCCGCGCCCACTCCCGCACCACCGACGCGAACGTCTCCGCCGCCGCGGGGTGCACCTGCCAGAACCCGTGCGCCTGCAGCCGCCAGTCCCGGCCCGCCGCGTGCTGCACCGCCTCCCCGCCGGCCAGTTGCCTCGCCCGGCGCTTGCCCCGCACGGTCGCCAGCTCGCGGGCGTGCACATGGCCGTCCCCGTCGCTGGTCACCTCGATCTCCGTGCCCGGCCGCCAGCGCCGCGACAACGCGCGGTCCAGCGCGCCCGGCACCGAGATCGGGCACTTCTCCAGCGCCACGACCCGGTGGCTGCGGTGCGCGCGTAACCCGGCGCGCCCGTCCGGCCCGGCGACCAGCCGGACCCGCGACCGCCAGCCCAGCGCACCCCCGGGCAGCGCCTCGACCTCGACCGGCCAGTCCAGCCCGGCCAGCCGCTGCAGCTGCTCGGCGACCACGCGGCCCTTGAGCTCCCGCTGGAACTCCGGCGTCGCGTGCTGCCAGTCGCAGCCGCCGCACTGCCCCGGCACGGCCAGCGGGCACGGCGGATCGACCCGTTCCGGCGCCGCGCGGAGCACCTCCACCGCGTCCGCGCGGCAGAACGAGCCGCCCTTGTCCTCGGTCACCTCGGCACGCACCAGCTCGCCGGGCAGCGCGTGCCGGACGAACACGACACGACCGTCCACCCTGGACACACAATGCCCGCCGTGGGCGACGGGTCCCACCTCGAGCTCCAGGATCCGGCCGGTCCAGTCCTGCCCGGTCACTTCCCGCCGTCCTTGCCCGCCCCGTTGCGGGTCCCGTCCCCGAAGAAGCCGCGCCGCACGTCGCCGGCCGCCGGGCGGGACCGTGCCGCGCGCCGCACCGCCTTCGCCGAGGACGCCAGCTGCCACGGCACGCTGGTGACCATCACACCCGGCTGGAACAGCAGCCGGCCCTTCAGGCGCAGCGCACTCTGGTTGTGCAGCAGCTGCTCCCACCAGTGCCCGACGACGTACTCCGGGATGAACACGGTCACCACGTCCCGCGGGTTGTCGCCGCGCACGCGCTTGACGTAGTCCAGCACCGGGCGCGTGATCTCGCGGTAGGGCGATTCGACGACCTTCAGCGGAACCTTGAAGCCCTTGGCCTCCCAGTCGGCGGTCAGCTGCCGCGTCTCGGCGTCGTCCACGTTGACCGTCACGGCCTCCAGGACGTCCGGCCGCATGGCCTTCGCGTAGGCGAGGGCGCGCATGGTCGGCAGGTGCAGTTTGGACACCAGCACGATCGCGTGGTTGCGCGAGGGCAGCACGGTCGGGTTGCCGTCCAGCGCGGCCAGCTCCTCGGCGACCCGGTCGTAGTGCTTGCGGATCGCGGTCATCAGCAGGTAGATCGCCACCATCGCGGCGATCGCGATCCACGCGCCGAGCAGGAACTTCGTGATCAGCACGATGATCAGCACGGTGCCGGTCATGGTGAGGCCGATCGCGTTGACCGTCTGCGAGCGGCGCATCCGCCGCCGCGCCGCCGGGTCGGTCTCCCTGGACAGCAGCCGGTTCCAGTGCCGCAGCATGCCGGCCTGGCTCACCGTGAACGACACGAACACGCCCACGATGTAGAGCTGGATCAGCTTGGTGACCTCGGCGTCGAACGCGATGATCAGGACCAGCGCGAACGCGGCGAGGAACAGGATGCCGTTGGAGAAGGTCAGCCGGTCGCCGCGGGTGTGCAGCTGGCGCGGCAGGAACCGGTCCTGCGCGAGGATCGAGGCCAGCACCGGGAAGCCGTTGAAGGCGGTGTTCGCGGCCAGCAGCAGGATGATGCCGGTGCTGAAGGAGATGTAGTAGAAGGCGGGCTCGAAGTGCGGGAACACCGCCTGCGCGATCTGGGCCACGATCGTCTTCTGCTGGTAGCCCTCGGGGGTGCCGCTCAGCTGGGTCGCCGGGTCTTCGGCGAACTTGACGTCGGTGAGGATCGCCAGCGTGATGATGCCCAGCAGCATCGTCACCGCGAGCAGGCCCATCATCAGCAGCGTGGTGGCCGCGTTCTTCGACTTCGGCTTGCGGAAGGCGGGCACGCCGTTGCTGATCGCCTCGACACCGGTCAGCGCCGCCGCGCCGGAGGAGAACGCGCGGGCGATGAGGAAGACGAACGCGAAACCGGTGAAAGACGCCTCGGCGTGCAGGTCGAAGTCCGCGCTCTCGGCGCGCATCGGCGTGCCGCGGACGGCCTCGAACAGGCCCCACGCGACCATGCCCAGAATGCCGATGATGAACCCGTATGTCGGAATTGCGAAGGCCTTGCCGGACTCGCGCACGCCACGCAGGTTGATCGAGGTCAGGACCACCACGATGATCACCGCGCTGAGCACCTTGTGCTCGGCCACGAACGGGATCGCCGACCCGATGTTGGCCACGCCGGACGAGGTCGACACGGCCACGGTGAGGACGTAGTCGACCAGCAGCGCGCTCGCGACGGTCAGGCCGAATCTGCCGCCGAGGTTGGTGCTGGCGACCTCGTAGTCGCCGCCGCCGCTGGGGTAGGCGTGCACGTTCTGGCGGTAGGAAGCCACCACGACCAGCATGACCACGGCGACGGCGATGCCGATCCACGGCGAGTAGGCGTAGGCCGACAGCCCCGCGACGCTCAGCGTCAGGAAGATCTCTTCGGGCGCGTACGCGACGCTCGAGAGCGCGTCCGACGCGAAGATCGGCAGCGCGATCCGCTTCGGGAGCAGGGTGTGGGAGAGCCGGTCGCTCCGGAACGGACGGCCGACGAGCAGCCGTTTGGTGGCGGTCGCAATCTTCGACACGTCAGAAGGGTACGGGCGGGTCCGCGAGGGGGCCGGACAAGGTAGGTTCTGCGTCGGCATCTACCGGGTAACCGCCGTTCGGGTGACACACAGGAGGCAGTGACGTGCACGTGGTGATCATGGGGTGCGGCCGGGTCGGCGCGTCCCTGGCCGCGGCCCTCGAGCGCCTCGGTCACGAGGTCGCGGTGATCGACAAGGCGCAGGAGGCGTTCCGCAGGCTCGGCAGCGACTTCCACGGCCAGCAGGTGCTCGGCATGGGCTTCGACCGGCAGGTGCTGATCGACGCGGGCATCGAGAAGGCGGGCGCCTTCGCCGCGGTGTCCAGCGGCGACAACTCGAACATCATCTCGGCGCGGGTGGCGCGGGAGAACTTCGGCGTCGAGCACGTCGTGGCCCGCATCTACGACCCGAAGCGCGCGGCGGTCTACGAGCGGCTGGGCATCCCCACCGTGGCGACCGTGCCGTGGACGACCGACCGGTTCCTGCGCACGCTGCTGCCCGACGGGGTGGCCTCGGCATGGCGGGACCCCAGCGGCAACGTCGCGGTGCTGCAGCTGCCGCTGCACGAGGGCTGGATCGGCCGCAGCGTCAACGAGCTGCAGGAGTCGACCGGCGCGCGGGTCGCCTTCATCATGCGGTTCGGCACGCCCGTTCTGCCCGATTCCAAGACGGTGTTGCAGGCGGACGACCTGGTCTACGTGGCCGCGAGGTCCGGGACCGTCGGCGACGTGACGAGCACCGCGGCGCGCGCGCCGGAGGAGGAAGCCTGATGCGGGTCGCGATCGCGGGAGCCGGCGCGGTGGGCCGGTCCATCGCCAAGGAGCTCATCGACGGCGGCCACCAGGTCATGCTGATCGAGCGGCAGGCCGGGCAGTTCGAGCCGGACGCCGTCGAGCAGGCCGACTGGGTGCTCGGCGACGCGTGCGAGGTCTCGACGCTGGAGGACTCCGGCATCGAGCGCTGCGACGTGGTGATCGCCGCGACCGGTGACGACAAGGTGAACCTGGTCGTGTCGCTGCTGGCGAAGACCGAGTTCGCGGTGCGGCGGGTCGTGGCGCGGGTGAACAACCCGGCCAACGAGTGGCTCTACACCGACGCGTGGGGCGTGGACGTCGCCGTGTCGACGCCGCGGATCCTGGCCGCGATGGTCGAGGAGGCGGTCAGCGTCGGCGACCTGGTGCGGCTGCTGACCTTCCGGCAGGGGCAGGCGAACCTGGTCGAGCTGACTCTGCCCGACCAGACCCCGCTGGCCGGCCGCCCGGTGAGCGACCTGGCGCTGCCGCGGGACGCCGCGCTGGTGACGATCCTGCGCGGCGACCGGGTGATCGTGCCGCAGCCGGAGGACCCGCTGGAGCCGGGCGACGAACTGCTGTTCGTGGCCAACGCCGAGGTCGAGAACGACATCCGCAAGGCGCTGGGCTACTAGCGTGCCGCGAGGAGGTCCCGGATCGCGGCGGTGACCTCGACGGGCCGTTCCTCCGGCAGGAAGTGGCCGCAGGGCAGGACCCGGGTGCGCAGGTCGGGCGCCCAGCTCGCCCACACCTGCCGCGGGTCGAACGGCAGGACGAGGTCGCCGGGGTCCTGCCACATCGCCAGGACGGGCATCGACAGGGTGCGGCCGGCGTCGCGGTCGGCCTGGTCGTGCCCGGCGTCGACGAACGCGCCGGCGCGGTAGTCCTGACAGATCGCGTGAATCGCCCGCGGAGTACCCGCCGCGGCCAGGTAGGCGGCCCGGACGTCGGCCGGGATCGCGCCGGGCACGCCGGTCCAGGTGTCCAGGAAATGCCCGACGAACACGTCCGGGTCGGCTGCGATCATCCGTTCCGGCAGGTCGGACGGCTGGGCGAGCAGGTAGAGGTGGAACGCGAACACCCCACCGGCGCCGTGCAGCGCGGCGCAATTGTCCCGGACGGGACCACGGACCGGGCGCGCTAGGCCTCCTGCGGCGGCTGGCCGTACTTGAGGCGGAGCCGGGCCTCGACGTCCGCCTCCTCGGCGACGCGGGCCTCTTCGATCTCCTTGAGGCGCTTGTCGGAGCGGCGCACGGCCCACACGACGACCAGCAGCGCCAGCCCGTACAGCGGCCAGCCCATCGCGATCTTCGCGAACGCCAGCCAGCCGGTGTAGTCGGCCTCGTACAGCCACCGCTGCACCACGAACCGCGCCCCGAACACGGCGGCCAGCGCGAGGGTGGCGACGTCGTAGCCGAGGCGGGACGGCTTGTCCCGGCGCCACGCGGTGCCGGTGCCGTTGAGAAAGTTCCAGATCACGCCCGCCAGCGGCCAGCGCACCACCACGGACAGCACGAACACGCCGCAGTAGACGAGGCTCGCCCAGATCCCGAACAGGAAGAAGCCCTTCGCGGACCCGGTGCGGTAGGCGATGAACGCGCCGATGCCGACGCCGAACAGGCCGGAGATGGCCGGCTGCAGCGACTCGCGGCGCACCAGGCGCACGATCGTGATCAGCGCGGCGCTGCCGACGGCGCTCCAGATGCCCACGGTGAGCCCGAAGAACGAGTTCGCGAGCACGAACACCACGATCGGCACGGAGGAGTAGACGAGGCCGGACACCCCGCCCATCTGTTCCAGCATCGTGGGCTCGGGCCGCTCACCCGCCCGCCCAGGCTCGGCCCCGTCTGTGGCGGGGTTCGGATCGGTCTTGTCGCCTGGACGGGCGGGTTCAGTCACGCGGTTACCAATTCAGGAGGTCGTCTGCAGCTCGTAGAACGGGTTGTACAGCACCTTCTGGCCGTCTCGCTCGGCCATGCGTCCCCGGACCTTGATGGTCCGGCCCGGTTCGATGCCCGGGATGCGGCGCCGTCCCAGCCAGACTAGCGTCACGCCCTCCGTGCCGTCGAACAACTCGGCACGCAGTGTCGCCGCCTCTTTCGTGGGACACAGCTCCACGCTGCGCAACCGCCCGAGGACGGTCACCTCTTCGCCCGACCGGCAGTCACAGGCCCGCCGCGCGCCGCCCGCCTCGGATTTTTCGGACAGATCATCAGCGTCGAGTTCCTCGACGTCGCTGGTCAGCTTGCGCACCAGCCGGCTGAAATAGCCGCCGTCTTTGGCGGACATAGGCGTCTGCTCCTGTTCCAGGGCCCCCGACTCGAACGGCCCGTTCGTCATCCAGCCTAACCTCGTGGGGGCCAGCACAACCGCTTTGCGGCAAGATCGCAACGTGACGTCCGCTATGCCGAAACCGGCCGCTGTCCTGCTACCTGGGACGGGCTCGGACGAGGTGTTCGTCCGGTCTGTTTTCGCAGGTCCGCTGGCTGCGTGCGGGATGCGCACACGAACCCCCGAACCGCCGGGCGGCGCCGCTGTGACAGCAGGTCTGCTGGCGTCACTCGACGAGGCGGCGGCCGGCGGCCCGGTGCTCGCCGGAGGCATCTCCCTGGGCGCGCACCTGGCCGCCGAATGGGCGATCCGCAACCCCGGCAAATGCGCGGGCCTGATGCTCGCGATGCCGGCCTGGTGCGGCCGCCCGGACGACGCGCCGGCCTCGCTCGCCGCGCGCGCCTCCGCGGACCTGGTCGACTCGCACGGCCTGGAGGAGGCGCTGCGGCTCGCGACGGCCGGAGTGGCGCCCTGGCTCGCCGCCGAGCTGACGAGGGCCTGGCGGCGGCACGGGGACGGCCTGGCGGCGAGCCTGCGCGTCGCGGCGGCCCACCCCGCGCCGACGCTGGACGCGCTGGCGGAGCTGGACGTCCCGGTCGGCATCGCCGCGTGCACCGACGATCCGGTCCACCCGGCCGCGGTGGCGCACGCCTGGGCGGAAGCGCTTCCGCGCGCCGTGGTGCGGGAGACCACGCTGACCGCGCTCGGCGCCGATCGCGAGTCGCTGGGCCGGGCCGCGCTGCTGGCCTGGCTCCAGGCGCGCGGCTGAGGTCCGCACCGCTGCCGCGGCGGCCGCCACGGCGGTGACCACCAGCGCGGCCACGGCGACCAGGCACCACCGCGCTACTGGACGAGCACCCCGGCGGTACAGCACCCCGTGCGACCCGACTGCGGCGCGCTCGCCGTTGGGGTGCCGACGCCCGACGCCGGCGCGGCGTCGGGCAGGCGCTGCCACGACCGCAGCGCGACAGCCAGGGCCGCACCCCGCGGCAGTAGACCGCGGTGGCGTCTGGTCCCGAACGAATCGGCCGGCCTCGGCGGCGGAAAATCGAAGCGCAGGCACCACCGCAGCACCGGACGAGCACCCCGGCGGTACAGGTCTCTGTGCGCCCCAATGCGGCTCACCGTTGGCGCGCCGACGATGAGCGCAGCGTCGGCCAAGCGGCCCACGACCGCGCCCCGCCATCAGGACCACCAGAGCCCTCGACCGGATCAGGCAAGACGGGCACACGCACCGCAGCGCGCACGATCCCCGGACGGCGCGCCTACTGCTGGCCCTGCTGCTGCGCGATGTGCTCCGCGACCGCCTCCGGCAGCGTGATCGGCAGCGGCGTGCGCACCGGCATCGGCGCGTCACCGCGGTCGACGATCGTGCCGCGGACGATCTCGCGCAGCACGGCGGGCGCCTCGGCCGCCATCGACTGCGGGCCCGCGATCACGCCGCGCAGCATCCAGCGCGGCCCGTCGACCCCGACGAATCGCAGCGCCACGTCGCCGATCAGCGCGGACAGCTCCGGCCCCCACTCGCCCTGGCCCGGCGCGACCTTGGCGCCGTCGTTGCGCAGCTGCTCGGTCAGCTCGCCGACCACCTCGCGCCACAGCCCACCGGACCGCGGCGCCGCGTAAGCGCTCACCGTGACCTGGCCGTGCGCGGTCACCACGTGCACCGCGCGCACGCCACCGGCCTGCGGGTCCATCTCGACCTGCACCTGGGTGCCGTCGGGCACCGGGACCCGCACCGAGCCGAGGTCGATCCGCGGCTTCCCGTCCTCCGGCGCGTCGGCGATGTCGAACGGCCCGTCGGTGGCCTCCGGCTCCGGCTCCGGGTCCTCTTCCGGCTCCTCGGCGATGTCCGAGTCCCAGGACTCGCCGGGGTCGGCCATCGCGTGGCGGCCCCGCTTCTTGCGTCCGAAGATGCCCACTACTCCCTCGTTCCTTCCCCGGGATTCCCGGTCAGCGTCGCATGCCCGCCGGTCGAGCCGTACCCGCCGGCCCCGCGTTCCGTCGCCGCCAGCTCCGCGACCTCCACGAACTCGGCCGTCTCCACGCGCTGGACCACCAGCTGCGCGATCCGGTCGCCCCGCGCGAGCCGGATCGGCTCGCTGCGGTCGTGGTTGACCAGGCACACCTTGATCTCCCCGCGGTAGCCCGAGTCGATGGTGCCCGGTGTGTTCACCACGGACAGCCCGGTGCGCGCGGCCAGCCCGGAGCGCGGGTGCACGAACCCGGCGTAGCCCGGCGGCAGCGCGATCGCCACGCCGGTGCCGACGAGCACCCGCTCGCCGGGCGCCAGCACGACGTCGGTGGTGGTCACCAGGTCGGCTCCGGCGTCGCCGGGCCTTGCGTAGGACGGGATCGGGACACCCGGATCGAGCCGGGTGAGCAGGACCTGCACGGGGGACACGGGCGGCGAGACTACCCTGGAGGCATGGGTGAGCACGCGAGCGCGGCCGGTGCGGTGGGCGAGACGACTGCGGGAGACGGCAGCACGCGGTATTCCGAACGGCTGTACCTGTCGTGGTGGGGCTGGCCGCTGCCGCTGGCGGGCGCGGCGCTGCTGGCCTACGAGATCCACCTCGGCTACCCGGCGGTGCCGCTGTGGCTGCCGTTCGCGGTGCTGATGCCGTTGATGGTGGCGTGGCTGGTGGCCATGGGCCGGGCCCGGATCCGGGTGACCGGCGACGAGCTCGAAGTCGGTGACGCTCATCTGCCGTTGCGGTTCGTGGGTGAGGTCGAGGTCATCGGGAAGGACCGGAAGCGGAAGGCGATGGGGCCGGAACTCGACCCCGCCGCTTACGTGACGCATCGCGGCTGGGTCGGTTCGCTGCTGCGCGTGCACCTGACCGATCCCGCGGATCCGACCCCATACTGGGTGTTCAGTACCCGCAGGCCGGAGGCCCTGGCCGAGCTGCTCCGTTCAGGGAAGTAGCCCGGCCGTCCGCGGTGTCACGCGCAGTCGCGGCAGATCATCTGCCCGTTGTGCTCCTCCGCCAGCCTGCTCCGGTGGTGCACCAGGAAGCACACGGAGCAGGTGAACTCGTCAGCCTGCTTCGGCACCACCTTCACCGTCAGGTCCTCACCCGACAGCCCGGAGAGGTCCGCGCCCGGAAGCTCGAAGTTCTCCGCGCTCGCGTCCTCGTCCACGTCCACCACGCCGGACTGCGTCTCGTTCCGGCGAGCCTTCAGCTCCTCCAACGAGTCCTCGGCGAGCTCGTCGGCTTCGCTGCGGCGCGGAGCGTCGTAGTCGGTCGCCATTGTCCCTCACCCCTGCGATCAGCTTCGTAATCACTGTTCAAGCACGCTGTTCGCATGCCATCGTGCCGCTGGTCAACGTCCCAGCGCCCCGGTTTGTGCCCGCCGCCGTAGTGAGCCAGGTCTCTCTTCAGCAACGTGTTTCGGTACCTGATCTACGGGCGGAGCCCGCAGAGGGTAGCTCACGCTTTACCCGGACGCGCAGAGTGTCATTCGAAGCAGGACATACGTCACCCAACAGGGGGAACACATTCCGGGGACGCCCGTGGGACCGTGCGAGAAGTACCCCGGCTTCGGACGGGTGACGACGCTGGTGCACTGTAACGCCTACGCTGATCAGGAACGACGGTTCGGGCGAGCGGGTGTTCGGGTCTTCGATCGAAGGGGTGGGGCAGGTGTCGTCGGGGATCGGTTACGGCAACCGGAGATCGCGGCCCTACCGCAAGCGCCGCCCGCTGCCCGCCTTGATCGTGATCGGGGTGCTCGGGCTCGTCGCGATGGTCATCTGGGTGCGCGCGATCACCAGCAAGCAGGACATCGACGAGGCGCTGCGGTGCGATCCGCCGCCCACGCCGCCACCCGGCGTGACGTACACCAACTTGGGTTACAACGCGCTCGACGAGACGACGCCCGTGCCCGCCGACCGGATCGCGGTGAAGGTGCTCAACGCGAGCGAGAAGCGCGGGCAGGCCGCGATCACCACGGAAAGCCTGCGGCAGCTGGGATTCACGCAGATCGCGCCGCCGGAGAACGACCCCGCGTACGCGACCGACGAGGCGGCCTGCCGCGGCCAGTTGCGCTTCGGCGACAACGGCAGCTCCGCGGCGCGCACGCTCAGCCTGGTCGTGCCGTGCGTCGAACTGGTGCGGGACAACCGCGAGGACGCGAGCGTGGACCTGGCGATCGGCAGCGCCTTCGGCGACGTGGTGCCGACCCAGGCGGCGCGCGACATCCTCGCGCAGCTGCAGGCGTGGTCCGGCCAGCACGGCGACGGCGGCGAGCAGTCCGCGGTGAACCCGCCGGTGATCGACGAAGCGCTGCTGGCCGCCGCCCGCCCCGGCACCTGCTGACGCGCGTCGCGGGCGCTCGCGCCCGGATTCTGCCCTCAGGGGGCGAGTCAGGACCCGCCGGAAAGCGGCCGAAGAGGCCGCCGGCGGGCGCGAATCCCGCACCCGTGCCCGCGAGTTCGTCACTCGCGGGCGAGGGTCCGGCACCCGGCCGAGAGTCCGCGGGCGGCCGCTACACGTCCTTGACGCCGCACTCCACGGCCGCGTCGTAGAGCGCTCCGGCGATCGACGGCGCGGCCGCGAACGTCGCGTCCTCCCCCAGGGCCGGGTCCGCGCCGGGCAGGTGCACCACCGCGCCGGCTTCCTCCGCCACCAGCGCACCGGCCGCCCAGTCCCAGCGGTGCAGGCCGTGCTCCACGTACCCGTCCAGCCACCCGGCCGCCACGGCGCACAGGTCGAGCGAGGCCACCCCGGCCCGGCGGACGTCCCGCACGCGGGTCAGCAGCCCGGACACCAACCGGGCCTGCCGGGCGCGCCGCTCGGCCTGGTAGGCGAACCCCGTGCCGATCAGGCTCAGCTCCAGCCGCTCGGGCGAGGACACCGCGAGCCGCCGCCCGTCGAGCCACGCGCCCTGGCCCCGCACGGCCGTCCAGCAGCGCCCGCTGACGGGTTCCACGACCGCCCCGGCCACCGACACCCCGTCCACCTGCGCCGCGAGCGACACGGCGAACAGGGGCGCGCCGTAGAGGAAGTTGACGGTGCCGTCGATCGGGTCCACCACCCAGGTGACGCCGTCGCCCGCCGCGCCGCCCGCCTCCTCCCCCAGGACGTGGTCCCCCGGACGCAGCTCCGCCAGCCGGTCGCGCACCAGCTGCTCGGCGGCGCGGTCGACCGCGGTGACGACGTCGGTGTCCGTCGTCTTGGTCTCGACCGACACCGGCTCACCTGCGACCATGGCGTCACGGGCACGGCGGACCAGGTCCGCGGCCTCGGCCGCGACCTGGACGGCGACGTCCTTCAACTCTGTTTCGGCAGCTCCCACGTCCACCATGGGACCACACCCGGTTAAAGTCTCCGGCACAGGTTTCTGAATCGAGCGAGAAGGGACGGCGCCAATGACGGCGACCCGTGGTTTCGGAATCGACATCGGCGGCAGCGGTATCAAGGGCGCCCTTGTCGACCTGGAAAAGGGCGCACTGATCGGCGACCGCTTCCGGATCGACACCCCGCGCCCGGCGACCCCGGACGCGGTGGCCGACGTGGTGGCCCAGATCGTGGCCCACTTCGGCTGGGAGGGCCCGGTAGGCATCACGCTGCCCGCGGTGGTCAAGAAGGGCGTCGCGCACACCGCGGCGAACATCGACCCCAGCTGGATCGGCACCGACGCGGACGCGTTGTTCGCCAAGCGGCTGGACCGCCACGAGGACGACATCGCGATGCTCAACGACGCCGACGCGGCGGGCATGGCCGAGATCCGCTACGGCGACCCGCGGGCCCGCAAGGGCGTCACCACCCTGCTGACGTTCGGCACCGGCATCGGCAGCGCGCTGTTCCAGCACGGCACCCTGATGCCGAACACGGAGTTCGGCCACCTCGAGGTCGACGGGCACGACGCGGAGAAGAAGGCGGCCGCCTCGGTCAAGGACAACGAGGGTCTGTCCTACCCGCACTGGGCCAAGCGCGTGAACCGTTACCTTTCCGTGCTGGAGAACCTCATCTGGCCGGATCTGTTCATCGTGGGCGGCGGGGTCAGCAAGAAGGCCGAGAAGTGGGTGCCGCTGCTGGAGATCAGGACACCGGTCCTGGTCGCATCGCTGCAGAACAACGCGGGGATCGTGGGCGCGGCGCTGGCGGCGGCCGAGGGCCTGGAGCACTGACCTGCGAACAGGCCGCCCCGGGTTTGAACGATGATCGGCCGCAACGCACCGGCGTATCGTCGTTACAATGGAACACGGCCCACGGTCGCGGAGGACAAAACCGCAGGCCGCGGGACGTTCCCCGAATCTGAGGCAGCCGGGACCCACCATCCCGGCTCGCCGTGATCGACCGCTGCGAAAGGGCGTACGTGGCAGCCGCAAAAACCGCTACCCGAAGCGGCACGAAGACAACGAGCGCCGCCGACGTGAGCGCGGAACCCGACGCGGGCCGTGAGAACGTGACCGAGGCCGAGGCTCAGGGCTCCGGCGCCACGAAGAAGGCGACCACCCGCAAGCCGGCCGCGGCCAAGGGCCCGAAGAAGGCTCCGGCCAAGGGCCGCACCACCCGCAAGGCCGGCAAGACCGACGACGGGGAGCCGGACGGCCCCGGCGGCGAGGACATCGAGGACGTCGACCTCGAGGCCGACCTCGCCGACCTCGAAAGCGAGGTGGAGGTCGACGTCGTCGACGCGACCGTCACCGACGAAGCCGAGGACCTCGACGAGGACGAGCCGGACGAGAAGACGCCGGCCGCGAAGTCGGGCGCCAAGTCGACCGACCGCGACTTCGTCTGGGACGAGGAGGAGTCGGAGGCCCTGCGGCAGGCCCGCAAGGACGCCGAGCTCACCGCGTCCGCGGACTCGGTCCGCGCGTACCTGAAGCAGATCGGCAAGGTCGCGCTGCTCAACGCCGAGGAGGAGGTCGAGCTCGCCAAGCGGATCGAGGCCGGCCTGTACGCGGCCGAGCGGCTGCGCATCGCGGAGGAGGAGGGCGAGAAGCTCGCCACCCAGATGCGCCGCGACCTGCGCTGGATCATCCGGGACGGGGAGCGCGCCAAGAACCACCTACTGGAGGCGAACCTCCGTCTGGTCGTGTCGCTGGCCAAGCGCTACACCGGCCGCGGCATGGCGTTCCTGGACCTGATCCAGGAGGGCAACCTGGGCCTCATCCGTGCGGTCGAGAAGTTCGACTACACGAAGGGCTACAAGTTCTCCACGTACGCGACGTGGTGGATCCGGCAGGCGATCACCCGCGCGATGGCCGACCAGGCCCGGACCATCCGCATACCGGTCCACATGGTCGAGGTGATCAACAAGCTCGGCCGCATCCAGCGTGAGCTGCTGCAGGACCTCGGCCGCGAGCCCACCCCCGAGGAGCTCGCGAAGGAGATGGACATCTCCCCGGAGAAGGTCCTGGAGATCCAGCAGTACGCCCGCGAGCCGATCTCGCTGGACCAGACGATCGGCGACGAGGGCGACTCGCAGCTGGGCGACTTCATCGAGGACTCGGAAGCGGTCGTCGCGGTCGACGCCGTGTCGTTCACGTTGCTGCAGGACCAGCTCCAGTCGGTGCTGCAGACGCTGTCCGAGCGCGAGGCCGGCGTGGTCCGGCTGCGCTTCGGCCTGACCGACGGCCAGCCGAGGACTTTAGACGAAATCGGCCAGGTCTACGGGGTCACGCGCGAGCGCATCCGGCAGATCGAATCGAAGACGATGTCCAAGCTGCGGCACCCCAGCCGCTCGCAGGTCCTGCGGGACTACCTGGACTAAGAGCACAAGAAGAAGGAGCCCGGACCGCCAACGGCGACCCGGGCTCCTTCTTTTACAAGCCAACGCAACGCAAGCCGGCAACGCAAAGCAGCCGACCACCCCAACCAGACCTCCCCCGCCCCCGATCCACAGCCGATCTTTAGTCGCCGACCAGCCGTGTCAAGGCACGCTTTCCCGCCTTGACACGGCTGCTCGGCGACTGAAACACACTCAAGGAGAGGGGGCGGGGGTGGTCGGAAGGTGACCTTTCAGCGCCGTGAGGCGCTTTTCGCGCGAAGGCGCGGGTTTAAAGATCAAAAGAGTCCTCGCCGGACGGGCAGGCTCCGGGATGACCAGGGGTTGGGTGCCTCGTCTTACCACGGCGAGGTGGTCGCTGTGTGGTCATCCCGTCGCCTTCCGGTTTGTGCATATCACCTTGAGCCAGGGCCGCAAGGTTGGCATGTTCGGCCGCCGGTTGGCGGCCTGGGTTGCGGCCCTGGCTCAAGGTGATCGCGCCGGTGTCAGGCGACGGGATGACCACCCAGCTTCTCTTGCGTTAAGGCCAAAGGCTTCCGCCTTCGTCACAGCAAAGGGCCACCGCGCTGCGGGGATCCAGGTGATCTTCTAACGTTCCACCATGGGCATCACCCGAACGCTTGACGTCAACGAAGTCCTCGCCCGGCAGGAGTCCGGCGAGTTGAAGCGCCGCCTGCGGGCCAGGGATCTGGTGGGCTTCGGGGTCGGCATCATCATCGGCACCGGCATCTTCACGCTCGCGGGCGTGGAGGCCAAGACGCACGCCGGGCCGGCTGTGACGTTGTCGTTCGTGATCGGGGCCGTCGTGGCGGGGCTGGCGGCGCTCTGTTACGCCGAACTGGCCTCCAGCGTGCCGACGGCGGGCAGCGCCTACACCTACGCGTTCGCCACGCTCGGGGAGGTGTTCGCCTGGATCATCGGCTGGGACCTGCTCCTCGAGTTCGCCCTCGGCGCGGCCGTGGTGTCGCGCGGGTGGTCCGGGTACCTCGCGAACCTGCTCGGGCTGCCGCAGGAGTGGTTCGGCGAGGAGGCGACCGTCAACGTCGGCGCCGTCGCCATCATCGCGGTCCTCACCGTCGTCGCCGTGCTCGGGATCCGCGAGTCGGCCCGGGTGACGAACGTGCTGGTGCTCGTCAAGGTCGCGGTGTGCGTCCTGATCATCGCCGTGGGCGTGTTCTTCATCAAGGGCGCCAACCTGACCCCGTTCATCCCGCCCGCACAGCCGGGCGAGAGCGGGGCGAGCGTGCTGCACCAGCCGGTCGTGCAGGCCGGGCTGGGGCTCGAACAGTCCGTGTACGGCATCGGCGGGGTGCTGTCCGCCGCGGCGATCGTGTTCTTCGCCTACACCGGGTTCGAGGCCCTGGCCAACCTCGGCGAGGAGACCCGCAACCCGCGCAAGGACCTGCGCATCGGCATCCTCGGCGCCCTCGGCGTGTGCGCCCTGCTCTACATCGCCGTGTCGCTGGTGCTGACCGGCATGGTGCCGTTCACCGACATCGACGCCGGCGCGCCGCTCGCCGCCGCGTTCGACTCGGTCGGCCAGCACTGGGTGAGCGCCCTCATCTCGCTCGGCGCGGTCACCGGACTGACCTCGGTGATGATGGTCGAACTGGTCACCATCGGCCGCATCGGCTTCGCGATGGGGCGGGACGGTCTGCTGCCCAAGCCGATCGGCACGACCCACCCGCGCTGGGGCACGCCGCACCGGATGACCATCGGCGGCGCGGTGCTGATCGCCCTGCTCGCGGCGTTCGTGCCCATCACCGAGTTGTCCGACATGGTCAGCATCGGCGCGCTGTCGGCCATGGTGATCGTCGCGATCGCGGTGCCGGTGCTGCGCCACAAGCGCCCGGACCTCAAGCGGCCCTTCATGGTGCCGCTGTCCCCGGCTCTGCCGATCATCGCCGCGCTGGCCTGCCTGTACCTGATGCTGAATCTGGACGTGCTGACCTGGATCCGGTTCGCCGTCTGGCTCGCGATCGGCCTCGTCATCTACTTCGCCTACGGCCGCAGGCATTCCCGCCTCGCGGCTAAGGAGTGAAGCCCGCCCGCGCGATCAGCGCCCGCGCCGCGGCCATGTCGGCGGCGGGCACCACGAGCAGCAGCCCCCGCAGGGCGGCGACCACCCGGTCGAGCAGCTGCAGGTGCACCCCGTCGCGGCCAGCGGTGGGGTAACCGTCCACAATGGCCACCAGCGTGCCGCCCGGGCCGCTGAGCACGCCCGCGAGGAACACCGGATTCCTGGTGCGCCAACGGGAACTCCAGAACGGCGGCAACCCGCCGTCGAGGTAGTCGCGCAACGCGGTGTCGGGGGTGTCCGGCGCGCCGAGGTCCGCGGTGTCCACAAAGGCCACCAGCGTGGCGTCCAGCTCGGGCACCCCGGCCAGGATCGCGCGCAACCCGGCGGCGGTCCACCCGCCCTCGGCGGCGACCGCGGTCAGCTCGCCCCCGGACAGCTCCGCGATGGCCGCCGCGGCGGAGCCCGGCGACGATCCCGCGGACGCGGTGTCGTCCTGGCTCGCCACCGCGATCCCGTGCGCCCGCAGGGAAACCAGCGTGACGAACGCGGCCGACTCGCCCTTCTGCTGCGGCATCTCGGCCCGCGCGAGGTCGATGAGGCGCGTGGCGCCGGGGAACCAGCGCACCTCGTCGAGCAGCCCCACTAGTACCGCCACAGGTGGGCGGCGACGATCTCCTCGACCGTCCGGTCCGCGGCCCAGCGCCGGTCCGAGGCACGCACCGCGCGGAACGCGCCGAGCAGCTCCTCCCCCAGCGCCGCGCGCATCCGGCCACTGGACGCCAGCGCGCCGTCCTGTTCGTCCGATGTGACCGGAAGGCGGCGGATTCCCGCGGCCGCCCGGCGGTCCTCGGTCCAGGCGCCGGGATCCTCGCCGACCGGATCGGGCAGGGCGAGCCTCTCCTCCAGTCCCGCGATGCCCGCGGTGATCACCGCGGCGAGCGCCAGGTACGGGTTCGCCGAGGCGTCACACGGCTTCAGCTCCACGTTGGCGTGATCGTCGCCTAGCAGGTCGGACCCCGGCACGAACCGCAACGGCGCTTCGCGGTTCTCCACGCCCCAGAACGCGTATGCGCTCGCGAAGTAGCCCGGGCGCAACCGCAACGTGGACGGCACGCTCGGTGCGGTCACCGCCGTGATGGCGGGCAGGTCCCGCAGCAGCCCGGCGAGGTAACCCGCGCCCTCGCCGTCCGGCACGCCGGCGAGCAGGTTGCGCCCCTTGCGCCACACCGAGGTGTGCAGGTGCCAGCCGTTGCCCGCCGCCTCCGGGCTGACGATCGGCGCGAAGCTCAGCCGCAGCCCGTGCTTGTGCGCGGCGGCGTGCAGGGTCTGGCGGGCCAGCAGCTGGTCGTCGGCCGCGGACACCGGATCGGTCGCCGCGAGCGAGAGCTCCAGCTGCGCCAGTCCGTACTCGGCGTGGAACTGGTTCAGCCGCAGGCCGTTGGCGTCGAAGTCGTGCAGCACTGTCGCGACGAAGTCGTCCAGCGGGATCAGGGCATGCGGACTGTAGGCGGGACCGCGGTGGCCGGGGGCGGAGGCGATGTCCGGCGCGCCGGCGGGAGCCACGGCGAACTCCATCTCGAAGCCGGCGCGGATCTCGTAACCCAGGTTGGCCGTCGCGGACACGACGGTTTCCAGCGCCGTCCGCTGGCAGTAGGGCCACGGCGATCCGTCGGCGGCGACCTGCCGCCCGGGCGCCCAAGCGAGCGCGGGCTGCCCGGCGAGCCGCCGCAGCCGGTCGATCACCGGCACGAGACGCACGTCACCCGAGGGCGTGCTCAGTCCGGGGTGGCCGAACGTGATGACGTCGTGGGTGTCGAAAACAGCGAACAACGACGTGATCCCGACCCCGCGCGTCGCGGCCGCGGCGAGACCGCCGATCGGCACGATCCGCGAGCGCGGGATGCCGTTGTTGTCGGCCCAGGCGATCTGCGCCCCGCCGACCCCGGCCGCCGCCAGGTCCTTCGCGGCCGCCGACGCCTGCTTCGTCATGACAGGGAGTGTCTCACGTGCCCCGCGCGGGGGATGGTTTCGCACACGGACTGATCACGATCTTGCCTCGGACCGGTCCACCGAATTCCGCTGAGAACGAACAAGCTGCTCCGCGCGGCCGCTTGACACGGGTTCGCACGAGCCGATTTCCACCCGCCTGCACTGGTCCTGACCACGGTAAACGGGTTTCTGGCAGGTTTCTCCGTCCTGAATGGCGGGATTGATCTACGGCATCCGGGGTAATTCTGCGTGACACACATCCCAAGCAGCCGGGAACACTTGCCAGGCGCTCAGCGTCTGCAAGAGTGGAGGCCAGCGAACACCGCGGAGCCGACGGGCAACCGCAGGGCCGAAGTGGTCGCCGCTGGATCGATGGCATCGGGCAGCCGATGCCGGGACGGAGGGAGACTCCAATGACATCACCGACGCTCACCCGCCCCGAGTTGACCGCAGCCGACCGTTGTGACCGGTGCGGTGCCGCAGCACAGGTACGAGCCATCCTCTCCAGCGGTGGCGAGCTGCTCTTCTGCGGCCACCACGCCCGCGAGTACGAGTCGAAGCTCAAGGAGATCGCTGCGGAGATCCAGCGCGGCTGAGCCAGACCACAGACAGCAGGCGGGCGCCCGGGGTTCACCCGGGCGCCCGCTTTGTCATGTGCCCGACGTCACACCGGGAACCGTCGCGGTGATTCCGGCGACCTGGAGGGAAAGCCGGTCCCTCCCCGCCGAGGAGCAGCATGACGACGGACGACCTCCTGGAGCCAACCGCACCGCCCGCCGCCCCGTCCGCGCCCCGCGGGACGCTGCGACCGGTCCTGCTGCGCCTGCACTTCTACGCCGGGATCCTCGTCGGCCCGTTCCTGCTGGTGGCCGCGATCACCGGGCTGCTGTACGTGTTCGCGCCGCAGCTGGAGCAGGTCGTCTACGACCACGAGCTGCACGTGCCGGCCGGGACCACGACGCAGCCGCTGTCCGCGCAGGTCGCCACCGCCGAGAACGCCGTTCCCGAAGGAACGTTGTACAGCGTGCGCCCCGGGCCGACGGCGACCGACACCACCCAGGTCGTCTTCAAGGTCGACGGCCTGCCGGAGAGCTACTACCGCACCGCCTTCGTGAACCCCTACGACGGCGAGATCCGCGGCGTGCTGGACACCTACGGCTCCGGTGGCGCGATGCCGATCCGGGGCTGGCTGGACAACCTGCACCGCAACCTCCACCTGGGTGACGCGGGCCGGATCTACAGCGAGCTGGCGGCGAGCTGGCTGGCGGTCGTGGTGGCCGGCGGGCTGGTGCTGTGGTGGGGCGGGCGGCGTCGCAAGCGCAAGGCGACGACCGGCGGGCACGCACGCTGTCCTGGCACGCCACCACCGGCACGTGGGTGGCGCTGGTGCTGTTCTTCCTGTCCGCGACGGGTCTGACGTGGTCGCAGTTCGCCGGGCAGAACATCTCCGAGGTACGGGCCGCGCTGAGCTGGCAGACCCCGTCGGTGCCGTCGAAGCTGCCGGGCGCGACGGCCGCCCCCGCGGTGGACTTCGACGGGGCCCTGGCCGCGGCGCGCACGGTGGGCTTGGACGATCCGGTCGAAATCACCCCGCCCGCGGTGGGCAAGGCCTACGTGGTCAAGCAGATCCAGCGCAGCTGGCCGGAGAAGCAGGACGCGGCCGCGATCGACCCGGCCACCGGCGAGGTGTTGAACGTGCTGCGCTTCGAGGACTGGCCGCTGGCCGCGAAGCTGGCCCGCTGGGGCATCGACGCGCACATGGGCCTGCTGTTCGGGCTGGCGAACCAGATCGTGCTGGCTGTGGTGATGGCCGGCCTGATCGCGATGATCGTCTGGGGGTACCGCATGTGGTGGCAGCGCCGCCCGGCCGGACGGCCCGTCGGCCGCCCCTTCGCGCGCGGCTCGCTCCGGCGGCTGCCGATGAAGGTGCTGGTGCCGCTGGCCGCCGCCGGGATCGTGGTCGGCTGGTTCATGCCGGTCTTCGGGCTGTCGCTGCTGGCGTTCCTGCTGCTCGACGCCTTCCTCGGGTGGCGGGCGCACCGCCGCTCCGAGGTGGCGCGCACCTAGCTACGCCACCCACACGCTGCGCCGGCCCCGCGCCAAGCGAGGTCGGCCTCACCAGGAACGCAGCGTCGCGATCCGCTCCTCCAGCTGTTCCATCGTCGCCATCGCCGTCGGCGGGCCGCCGCACGCTCGGCGCAGCTCGTTGTGGATCGCGCCGTGCGGTTTGCGCGTGCGGTGGTGGTACATGCCCACCAGGGTGTTCAGCTCCTTGCGCAGCGCCGCGATCCGCTCGTTCACCGACTGCGGCCGCGGCGCGGGCGCCGGGACCTGCTCCTTCTCCGGCTTGCGGCGGCTGGCGTCGGCGAGCTGCTCCTCCTGCCGCTTGCGCAGCAGCGCCCGCACCTGGTCCGGCTCCAGCAGCCCGGGCAGCCCGAGGTACTCCTGCTCCTCCTCGCTGCCGGAGAACACCGCGGTGCCGAAGGAGTTGCCGTCGTAGATCACCTGGTCCAGCTCGGCCGAGGCCCCCAGCGAGGTGAACGCCTTCTCCTCCTCGCCGGGCTCGTCCTCGGTCCGGTTGGCCTGGGCGAGCAGCTCGTCGTCCCAGCCGTCCTTCTCCCGGTGCGGCTTGCCGAGCACGTGGTCGCGCTGGGCCTCCAGCTCGCTGGCCAGCTCCAGCAGCACCGGCACGCTGGGCAGGAACACGCTCGCCGTCTCGCCCTTGCGCCTGGCCCGCACGAACCGGCCGATGGCCTGGGCGAAGAACAGCGGCGTCGACGCGCTCGTGGCGTACACCCCGACCGCCAGCCGCGGGACGTCGACGCCCTCGGACACCATCCGCACCGCGACCAGCCACCGGTCAGTCGACTCGGAGAACTCGCTGATCCGCGCGGTCGCCTTCGGATCGTCGGAGAGCACCACCGTGGGCGCCTCGCCGGTGATCCGCGCCAGGATCTTCGCGTAGGCGCGCGCCGACTCCTGGTCGGTGGCGATGACCAGGCCGCCCGCGTCCGGGATGCCACCGCTGCGCAGCTGCTGCAGCCGGGTGTCGGCGGCCTGCAGGACGGCGGGGATCCACTCGCCGCCGGGGTCCAGCGCGGTGCGCCACGCGCGGGCCGTCTGCTCGGCCGTCAGCGGCTCGCCCAGCCGCGCGGTGAACTCCTCCCCCGCGCTGGTGCGCCAGGACGCCTCACCGCTGTAGGCGAGGAACACGACGGGCCGGACGACGCCGTCGGCGAGCGCGTCGGCATAGCCGTAGGCGTGGTCGGCCTTGCTGCGCAGCGAGCCGTCGCCGTCGGGCTCGTAGGTGACGAACGGGATCGGCGAGTCGTCGCTGCGGAACGGGGTACCCGTCAGCGACAGGCGCCGCACGGCCGGGGTGAACGCCTCGCGGATCGCGTCGCCCCAGCTCTTCGCGTCGCCGCCGTGGTGGATCTCGTCCAGGATGACCAGCGTCTTGCGACCCTCGGTGCGCACGCGGTGCAGCGTCGGGTGCGCGGCCACCTGCGCGTACGTCAGCGCGACGCCGCGGTAGTCGGCCGCGACGGCGCCCTGGCCGTTGCGGTAGTTCGAGTCGATCGGGATGCCCGCCATCGCCGCGGACGCCGCCCACTGGTGCTTGAGGTGCTCGGTCGGGGTCACGATGGTGACCGCCTCGACCGTGCGGTCGGACAGCAGCTCGGCGGCGATGCGCAGGCCGAAGACCGTCTTGCCCGCGCCCGGCGTCGCGACGGCGAGGAAGTCCTGCGGCTGCGTGCTCAGGTACTTCGTCAGCGCGCGGCGCTGCCAGGCCCGCAGCGGGCGGGCGGTGGAGTCGTGCTGGGGCTCGGGTGCGGCGAAGCCCTGACCGGTCCGATTACCCTGGGCCGTGTCCGACAAGGGATTCCTCCCCCTCCTCTCGCCGACGATGGAACGCGACATGCGAATGCCCCCACGGAACTGCCCGGCCGCGATGCCGGACGGGGGTGAGGGCGGCTCATCGGAGATTACCCGTCCCCTCCGACAAGGGCCGCGAACGGCACGGCGGAGTTGAACACGCCACAGGTCTTGACAAGCCAAATCGCGCCGATTCCGCCATGCTTGGGGCTGACATGAGTTCACCGTCCGACGAGACGCCCGATGGCGCCGCCCGCCGCAAGGGTCCGGCGCGCCTGCTCGGGCGCACGCTGAACAAGGCGTGGGACGGCAACATCTTCTCCGAGTCTGCGGAGGCGGCGTTCTGGCAGACGCTGTCGCTGCCACCGCTGCTGCTCGGGCTGCTGGGCAGCCTCGGCTTCATGGGCGACTGGTTCGGACAGGGCTTCGTCACCGCGGTGCACGACCGGATCATCACGTTCGCGGACAAGATCTTCAGCGGCAACGTGGTGAGCCAGATCATCGAGCCCACGGTCGACGACATCCTGACCATCGGCAAGGGCGAGATCGTCTCGGTCGGCTTCCTGATCTCGCTGTGGGCCGGCTCGTCGGCGATGTCGTCGTTCGTCGACGCGATCACCGTGGCGCACGACCAGTACGGCGTGCGCAACGAGGTCTGGCAGCGGATCTACGCGCTGCTGCTGTACCTGGCGAGCCTGGTGCTGCTGGTGGTCGGCCTGCCGATCATCGCCATCGGACCGGACGTCCTGATCGACTTCCTGCCGGACGGCTGGGCGCCGACGATCACCACCTGGATCAGCTGGCTGTACTACCCGGTGATCGGGGTGCTGCTGGTCCTGGCCGTGGCGACCCTGTACAAGCTGGCCCTGCCGCGCCGGCTGCCGTGGCACCGCGGGCTGCCCGGCGCGGTGCTGGCGATGGTGATCTTCCTGCTCGCGAGTGTCGGCCTGCGGGTCTACCTGTCCTGGATCACCAGCACCGGCTACACCTACGGCGCGCTGGCCACGCCGATCGCGTTCCTGCTGTTCACGTTCTTCATCGGGATGGCCATCGTCGGCGGCGCCTACTTCAACGCCGCGATCCAGGAGCTCTGGCCCGCGAAGATGACGCGCCGCCAGCGCCGCAAGTGGCGGCGGCTGGAGATGGAGCGCGCCAGGGAACGCCTGCGCGAGGACTCGCCCTCACTGTGGGAGCGCACGACGCAGCCGTTGCGGAAGCCGCGCAAGCAGGAGGAGGCTCCCGCGACCGGGGAGGACGACCTGGCGGATCAGTCCTCGCCGTCGGGGCCGGGGCGCAAGCCCTCGTAGATCTCCTTGCAGGCCGGGCACACCGGCGAGCCGGGCTTGGGCGAGCGGGTGACCGGGAAGACCTCGCCGCACAACGCCACCACGTACGTGCCCATGACCGCGCTCTCGGCGATCTTGTCCTTGCGCACGTAGTGGAAGACCTTCGGCTGATCGCTGTCGGTCTCGTCGGTGGTCTCCGGGCGTGTGTCGACCTCGGGCAGCGTCTGGGTGCTCATGTGCCCATTTTGCCGCAGCACCCGTCGCGGCCGACACTCTGGCCTTCTGTACCTACTGGTATGTACGGTGAGGGAATGCCACTCGTACGCATCGACGCCCTGCCCGTGCACGACGACGCCACCCTGACCGCGCTCGGGGACGCGGTCCACCAGGCCATGACCGAGACGATCGACGTGCCGCGGGACGACTTCTTCCAGATCGTCACCCGCACCGACGGCCACCTCCGCTACGACCCCGGCTACCTCGGCATCCGCCGGGACGACGGTGTGGTCTTCGTCAGCATCACGATGCGGGTGGGCCGCACCTACGCGCAGAAGAAGGCGCTCTACGCGCGGATCGCGGAGCTGGCGTCCGAACGGGCCGGGATCGAGCCGCGGAACGTGTTCGTCAGCGTGACCGAGAACCACCCGGTGGACTGGTCCTTCGGGGAGGGCGTGGCGCAGTATCTGGGGTGAAGGGAGGGCTCCGCCGATGACCGTTCCCCGCGCCACCCGCCCGCACATGCCCGGCTACGGCACCCTGCCCGCCGACCAGGGAACGGGACTGCTGCCCTGGTCCTGGGCCGAGAACCGGCTGCGGGACTCGCACGACTACTGGGTCGCGACCGTGTGGCCGGACGGCCGCCCGCACCTGATGCCGGTGTGGGCGGTGTGGCACGACGAGGCGCTGTGGTTCTCCTCGTCGCGCGGCGCCCGGAAGGTGCGCAACCTGCTCGCCAACCCGGCCGTCACGATCTCGACGGACGACGCGCTCAACCCCGTGGTGCTGGAGGGTGTCGCCAAGGTCGTGCGGGACACGGTGTCCGTGCGGGCGTTCGTGGAGGCGGTGAACGCCAAGTACCGCACCGACTACGGCACGGACTTCCTGGACCCCGACGTCAACGCGACCGTGCGGGTGCGGCCGCGGTGGGTGTTCGGGCTGGACGAACGCGACTTCGGCGGCTCGCCCACCCGCTGGGACTTCACGGCGGACCGTCGGTGAAGATGGTCCCTCGTGACACCCCCGATATCGCTGGCCGACGAGGTCGCCGACGCCGTTCACAGCGGCCGCGCGGTCGTCGCGCTCGAAAGCACGATCCTGTCCCACGGCCTGCCGCCCGGCCGCAACCTCGCGGTCGCGAACCGACTGGAGGAGACCGTCCGGAAGGCCGGCGCGGTGCCGGCCACCATCGCGGTGCTCGACGGCGTCGCGTACGCCGGCCTGTCGCGCGCGCAGCTGGAACGCGTGTGCGCGCCCGACGCCGGGTTGGACAAGCTGTCCCTGCGTGACCTGGGGCCCGCGATCGGGCTCGGCCGCTCGGGCGCGACGACGGTGGCGAGCACCTCGGCGCTCGCACACGCGGCCGGGATCGGCGTGTTCGCCACCGGCGGCCTGGGCGGCGTGCACCTCGGGGCGGCCGAGTCCTGGGACGTCTCCGCGGACCTCGGCGTGCTCGCCACGGTGCCGGTGCTGGTGGTGTGCTCGGGGGTGAAGTCGGTGCTGGACATCGCCGCGACCCTGGAGGTGCTGGAGACGAACTCGGTGCCGGTGCTGGGGTACCGGACCGGCGAGTTCCCCGCGTTCTACCGGCGGACCTCCGGTTTCGAGGTGCCGTGGCGGGTCGACGACCCGGTCGCGGCCGCGGCCGTGGTCGCCGCGCACCGGCGGTACGCGTCGTCGGGGGTGCTGCTGGCCAACCCGATCCCGGCCGAGGCGGAGATGGACGCCGAACTGCACGACCGGTTGCTGGCCGAGGGGCTGGCGCTGCTGTCCTCGCGCGGCGTGCACGGCAAGGAGGTCACGCCGGTGCTGCTGGAGCACTTCCACACCGCCAGCGGCGGGGTGAGCCTGGACGCGAACGAGGAACTGGTGGTGTCCAACGCGCGGGTCGCGGCCGAGGTCGCGGTGGAGCTCGCGTGAAGGTCGTCGTGGTCGGGGACGCCGGGCTGGACGTGGTGGCCCGGCACGAGGGACCGATCGTCCACGGCGGCGACTCGCGGTCGCGGGTGCGGCTGGCCGGCGGCGGCGCGGGCGCGAACACGGCGGTGTGGCTGGCCGAGGCGGGCGTGGAGACGACGCTGATCGCACGCGTCGGCGACGACGCCGGCGGGCGCACGGTGCGGGCCGAACTGGAGGCGGCGGGCGTGTCGTGCGCGTTCGCGGTCGACGGTGACGCGCCGACCTGCGTGGTCGTGGTGCTGGTGGACGGTTCGGGTCAGCGGAGCATGCTGCCGGACCGGGGCGCGATGGCCCGGTTCGCGCCCGCGGACATCGACCCGGCGGTGCTGGCCGGCGCGGACCACGTGCACCTGTCCGGGTACGTGCTGCTCGACCCGTCGTCGCGGCCCGCGGGGCTGGCCGCGCTGGCGGCGGCGAAGGAGGCCGGGCTGACCACGTCGGTGGACCCGCAGGCGGCCGCGTTGATCACCGATCCGCGGGCGTTCCTGGCGGACGTGCGTGGCACGGACCTGTTGCTGCCCAACACGGAGGAGCTGCTGGCGCTGACCGGCTCGGCGGCGCCGTCGGCGGCGAAGGCGCTGCTGGACGACGTCGGCGCGGTGGTGGTGACGGCGGGTCTGGACGGCGCGACGTGGGTGTCCGCCGACGGTGAGGTGAGCGTGCCCGCGGAGGAGGCGAAATGCGTGGACTCCACCGGCGCGGGCGACGCGTTCGACGCGGGCGTGCTGGCGGCCTGGCTCCGCGGGGAGTCCACTGTGGACGCCCTGCGGGCGGGCGTGCGGCTGGGCGCGCGGGCGGTCACCAAGGTCGGCGCTCAGCCCTGACTCCGGCTGACTCACTGGTCTCGCCGGCGGGAGGGCGAGTGCTTGCTGTGAGCGGCTCCACGGGCGCGGCAGAGGTCGATGCCGCGCCCGTGGAGGCTTCGCGCAGGTGCGCTGATCCGGTGCGGTGAATGCGCGGCGGGCGCCGGCCGCGGCACTGCGTAGAGCGCCGACTTCGGTGAAGCCGTCGCGCGGCAGGCAGACGGCGCAGGGGCGCCCAGGCGGTGGCGAGTTGCCCACCCGCGGCACCGGCACAGTGTTGCCGATCGAAGCGGCAGCTCAGCCTCGCGCAAGCTCGGCCGCTCTCGGGGCGCCGCCTTGCCGCCTGCGGCGGCTCAGTCAATCCCGGCGGCACGCCCCACCCCCCGCGGCGGCAGCCCAGCCACCCGCGGCGGCTCACTCAATCCCGACGGCAGGCCCCACCACCCGCGGCGGCAGCCCAGCCACCCGCGGCGGCTCACTCAACCCCGACGGCACGCCCCACCACCCGCGGCGGCAGCCCAGCCCCCGCGACGGGTACGCCGAGCGGCGGGGTCAGCCGTCGATGATGCGGTGTTCGCGGTGTTCGATGGCCTTCGCGTTGCGCTGGTAGCGGTTGACCTTCTCCGGCTTGCGCGGGGGGCGGTCGTTGGCGATCAGCACCGCGACCCAGGGCAGCGGGATCGAGATGACGATGAACAGCAGCGCCAGCCACCACGTGTGGTAGAAGATCCCGGCCAGCACCAGGCACGGGAACCGCATGCCCATCATCAGCATGTACTTGCGCTTGCGGGCCGCGTGCTCGTCTTCGTAGGACGGTGCGGCCTCGGTGATGAGAACGGGGGCGTCCTCGTCGCCGGTGCCCCGGGGGGACCTGTTCACCGCGACCACCTCCTGTGCCTCCATGCTGCCACTTCGCCCTCCCCGGCGATACTCGGGTGGCGTTAAATCCCGCACCACCCTGCGCACACGCGCGTGAGAATCTCCACCGACTCGGCCAGCCGGGTGATCGAGCACCACTCGTCGGTGACGTGCGCCTGCTCCGGCTCGCCCGGCCCGCAGATCAGCGTCGGCACTCCGCCCAGCGCGGGGGTCAGCACGGACGCGTCGGTGAAGTACGTCGCCGTCGCCACCTCATCGCCCGCGCCGGTGACCTCCCGGACGATCGCGGCCGCCGAGGCCGCCCACTCGTCGCCCGGATCGGTCCACACCGGCGGCAGGTCGATCAGCGGGCGCACCTCGACCCCGGCCACCGCGGCCAGCGTCTCCAGCAACGCCGCGTGGTCCTGCCCCGCCACCGTCCGCACGTCCACCGTCGCCACCGCGCGGTCGGGCACCGAGTTCGTGTTCAGCCCGCCGGTGAAGGTGCCCACGTTCAGCGTCGGCGGCCCCATCACCGGGTGCGGCTCCACCCCGAACCGGTACTCCGCCAGCCGCGACACCGCCGCGGCCAGCTTGACCACCGCGTTGTCCCCCAGGTGCGGCATCGACCCGTGCGCTGTCACGCCGGTGGCGAGCGCCTCCAGCCACAGCGCGCCCTTGTGCCCGTGGAACGCCGCGTTCGCGGTCGGCTCGGTGATGACCAGCGGACCACTCGGCCCCAGCCGGTCCGCCACGAACCACGCGCCCTGCGACCCCGTCTCCTCGGCCGCCGTCAGCACGAGCCGCAGCCCGGCGCGGCGCGGCCGGGAGCGCGCGACCGTGACCGCCGCCGTCACGATCGCCGCCACCCCGGCCTTCATGTCGCTCACGCCGCGCCCGTACACGCGGTCGCCGTCGGTCTCCCCGGCGAACGGGTCGTGCTGCCACGGCGCGCCGCCCAGCGGCACCGTGTCGACGTGCCCGGACAGGCACAGCGGGGGCACGTCGTGCCCGGTCTCCCACTCGGCCACCAGCGTGCCGCGGCCGGGTTCGTGCTCGAACACCTCGAGGCGGAACCCCGCGTCCCGCAGCAGCGGCGCCACGACCTCCAGCGCCGCGGTTTCCCCGTGACCCACCGTGTCGACCGCGGTCAGCGCGCGGGTCAGCGCGAGTGCGTCCGTCACGTTCCCCTCCTTCAGTGCCCGGTCCGGCCGTCGATCCGTTCGCGCAGCAGGTCGGCGTGCCCGTTGTGCCGGGCGTACTCGGCGAGCATGTGCACCATGATCCGCCGCAACGAGATCGGCTCACCGGAGGCCTGGTGCACGCCCGTCTCGTCGAGCGACGGCGCTTCGGCGACGATCCGCCGGGAGGCCTCGCACTCGGCGCGCCACACCGCCAGCGCCTCCGCCGGATCGCCGTCCAGCCGCTCGAAGTCCTGCTCCGGGTCGTCGTCGGAGTAGTACAGGACCGGCACGTCCTCGCCGCGGAACTGGATGCGGAACCACCACCGCTCGACGCCGGCGAGGTGCCGCAGCAGGCCGTGCAGGGTGAGCCCCGAGGGCGGGATCAGCTTCTCGGAGAGGCGGTCCGGCGCGACCCCCGTGCACTTGAGCTCGAAGGTCTGCCGGTGCCAGTCGAGGTAGGCGGTGAGGATCGCGCGCTCGTCACCGGTCTTGGGCAGGGGCGGGCGGGTGTCGTCCGCCCACGGCTGGGCGAAGTTGGCGGCGGGGATCGGGGCGCTTCCGGTCATGCCCCGAGCTTGCCACCACCCACCGACAAAAATGTGAGCGCCGCCACGACCAGCGTCTCCACCCCGGTCCGCAGCGTCGGGTGCAGCACCGGCGCGAACCGCGGCGAGTGGTTCGACGGGACGTCGCGCTCGAACCGGCCCTCCGCCATCGCGGTGAGCACGAAGTCCGGGTCCAGGCCGCCGACCAGCCAGAACACCGACGGCGCCCCGGCCGCCCTGCCGAACTCGCCGAAGTCCTCGCTGCCGGTGACCAGCGGGGCCTCCATCGTCCGGTCGGCGCCGAAGTGCGCGGTGAACGCCTCGGTGAGCGTGCGGTTCGCGCCCTCGTCGTTGCTGGTCACCGGGAAGGTCGCGATCGGCGTGATCTCCGGCGGCCGTGGCGCGCCCGCCGCGGCCGCCTCGCCCTGGACGATGCGCTCGATCGCGGCCAGCACCCGCTGCCGGACCTGCTCGTCGAAGGTGCGGACGTTGACCTCGAGCACCGCTTCCTCGGCGATGACGTTGGCCGCGGTGCCGACGTGCATCGACCCGACGGTCACCACGGCCTGCTCGGTCGCCGCGATCTCGCGGGACACGATCGTCTGCAGCCGCATCACCACCGACGCGGCCAGCACCGCCGGGTCGACCGTCGTCTCCGGGCGGGAGCCGTGCCCGCCGCGGCCGTGCAGCACGATCCGCAGCGAGTCGGTGGCCGCCATCAGCACACCCGGCCGCGTCAGCACCCAGCCCGCCGGCCCGGGCACGACGTGCTGGCCCAGCACCACCGCGGGCGTGCCGACGAGGTCGAACAGGCCGTCGCGCACCATCGTCTCCGCGCCCTCGCCGACCTCCTCCCCCGGCTGGTAGACCACGACGACCGTGCCCCGCCAGCCGTCCCGGCCGCGGGCGAGCAGCCGCGCCGCGCCGTCCAGCCAGGTGGCGTGCATGTCGTGGCCGCACGCGTGCATCACCGGGACCTCGTCGCCGTCCTGGTTCGGCGCGCGCACCTCGCTGGCGTAGTCCAGGCCGGTCTTCTCCGCCACCGGCAGCGCGTCGATGTCCGCGCGCAGCATCACGACCGGGCCGTCCCCGTTGCGCAGCACGCCCGCCACCCCGGTCCCGCCGATGCCGGTGTGCACCTCGTAACCGGCCTCGCGCAACCGGTCCGCGAGCTTGCCGGCGGTGCGGTGCTCGGCGAACGACAGCTCGGGGTTGCGGTGCAGGTCGAGGTAGAGCTCCTCCAGCCCCGGCAGGAGTTCGCCGAGGCCCGCGAGCACCGTCGCCCGGTCCGTGGTGGTCATGCGGCCATCTCAGCACAGCCGCGGCGCCCGCGTGGGAGGATCACCCACCGTGAGCATTCCGCGGTTCTCCGACGATTTCCTGGCCCGGCTGCGCGAGGCGTTCCAGCGCACCGGCTACGACGCCGACGGCGTGGTCGACGCGCTGGGCGGGGCGGCCCACGCGGCGCTGGGCCGCGGCGAGCCCGAACTCGCCTTCCGCGCCAGCGCGGACGCCGGCGAGCTCGGCACGCTCATCCGCCTCTTCCTGCTGGGTTCCACCGAGCCCGAAGCGGCCGTGCGGGCCGCGCTGGCGCCGCTGGCGCTGGACGACGCCCTCGCGGCCGGTCTCGTGCGCGGACGGGAGCAGCTGCGCGCGGGCCTGGACGTGCGGCCGCACGGGGACGAGCAGGGCTCGTGGTGGGTCGTCTCGGACCTGGACTCCGACGTGCTCGGCGCGGAGGTCCCGCCGGACCACGTGCTCGGCGTCGGGCACGCGTCGCTGAGCCTGATCCGCGCCACCACCCGCCGCCCGGTGGGCAGCCTGCTGGACCTGGGCACCGGCAACGGCGTGCAGGCGCTGCACGCCACCCGGCACGCCCAGCGCGTCACCGCCACCGACGTGTCGGAGCGGGCGCTGGCGCTCGCGGACGCGACGTTCCGGCTGAACGAGCTGGACGTCGAACTGGTGCGGGGCGAGTGGTTCGCGCCGGTCGCGCGCCGCCGGTTCGACCAGATCGTGTGCAATCCCCCGTTCGTGGTGGGCCCGCCGCGCGTCGACTACACCTACCGCGACTCCGGCCTCGGCGGCGACGACGCGAGCGCCCTGGTGATCCGCCAGCTGCCCGGGTTCCTGACCGAGGGCGGCACCGGGCAGCTGCTCGCCTCCTGGTTGCACGTCGACGGCGAGGACTGGGCCGACCGGGTGAGCCGATGGCTCCCCGGCGGCACGGACGCGTGGTTCGTGCAACGCGACGTAGCCGACCCCGGGCTGTACGTGGGCACCTGGTTGCGTGACGCGGGCATCGATCCACGCTCCGACCGCGGCCGGGCCAAGGCCGCCGACTGGCTGGACTGGTTCGCGGAGAACAAGGTCCAGGGCGTCGGGTTCGGGTTCGTCACCCTGCGCCGCACGGACGCGGCCCACCCGACGGTGGTCTGCGAGGACCTGCGGCAGGCCTACGACGACCCGCTGGGCCCGGAGGCCGGCCGGTGGCTGGACCGCGTGACCTGGCTGCGGGAGCACGGGCACGACCTGCTGGACGCGCGCTTCCGGGTGCCGCCGACGGTGCTGCTGGAGCGGGTGTCCGCGCCCGGCGACGAGGGCTGGGACACCACGGTGCTGCGGCTGCACCGCTCCGACGGGCCGGGCTGGCAGCACGAGGTCGACGAGACGGTCGCCGCGCTGCTGGCCGGCTGCCGGGGCGCGCTGCCGCTGTCGGACCTGCTGTCGCTGCTCGCCGCCGGGCACGGGCTGGACGAGGACGCGCTCACCGAGGCCGCGCTGCCGCTGGTGCGGGAACTGGTCCGCCACGGCTTCCTGGAGGCGGTGTGAGGGCCGTCGCGGCGCGGGTGACCGAGGCGAGCGTCACAGTCGAGGGCGAGGTCGTCGGCGCGATCGAGGAGCCGGGGCTGCTGGTCCTGCTCGGCGTCCACGTTTCGGACAGCGAGGACAAAGCGGTCACCATGGCGCGGAAGCTGCACGAGCTCCGCATCCTCCGCGACGAGGAGTCCTGCGCCACTTCCGGCGCCCCTTTGCTGGTGGTGAGCCAATTCACGCTGTACGGCGACACCCGCAAGGGGCGCCGTCCATCGTGGACGCAGGCGGCCCGCCCGGACGACGCGCTGAAGCTGTTCGACCGCGTCGTGGCGGAGCTGCGCGGGCGCGGAGCCCGTGTCGCCACAGGGAAGTTCGGCGCCATGATGGCGGTGCGCAGCGTGAACGACGGCCCCTTCACGGTGCTCGTAGAGGTCTGAACCACTGCTCCACCCGAGCGGTCTCTCAGCAAAACCTCAGCTTTGGTGGAGCAACCCGGTCCGGTACCGCCTCGTCTTGAAGTCGAGAAGGCGGGAACGTTTTGGCAACGGCCGGCGTTGGAACCATTGTCCAGCCGACGAGCTGGACACCGCGGGGGTGGAGCACTCCACAGGATCCACCCACGCGGCGCAACAGCCGGTGTGACGCACCGAACGTGTCCGCCCGTGACCGGGGAGGCAGAACATGTCAGTACAGACTCTCGAGCGCCCGACTCGTGAGGTCCCCGAGCCCGAAACCGAGCCCGTCGAGTCCAGCGTACGCCCTTCGCCGAACCTCGACGCGGATCTCGACGCACAGGGCCCGGCCGCGGACCTCGTGCGGGTCTACCTCAACGGGATCGGCAAGACCGCGCTGCTGTCCGCCGCCGACGAGGTCGAGCTCGCCAAGCGCATCGAGGCGGGGGTGTTCGCGCAGCACATGCTCGACACCGCGCCGAAGCTGAGCCCGCAGCGCCGCAAGGAGCTCGAGGCGCTCGTGCGTGACGGCCACAAGGCCAAGAACCACCTGCTGGAGGCCAACCTCCGGCTGGTCGTGTCGCTGGCCAAGCGCTACACGGGGCGGGGGATGCCGCTGCTCGACCTGATCCAGGAGGGGAACCTGGGTCTGATCCGCGCGGTGGAGAAGTTCGACTACTCCAAGGGGTTCAAGTTCTCGACCTACGCGACGTGGTGGATCCGCCAGGCCATCACCCGCGGCATGGCCGACCAGGGCCGCACCATCCGGCTGCCCGTGCACCTCGTCGAGCAGGTCAACAAGCTGGCCCGCATCAAGCGCGACCTGCACCAGCAGCTCGGCCGTGAGGCCACCAACGAGGAGCTGGCCGCCGAGTCCGGCATCGCCGTCGAGAAGGTCGCCGACCTGCTCGACCACGCCCGCGACCCGGTGAGCCTCGACATGCCGGTCGGCACCGACGAGGACGCCCCGCTGGGCGACTTCATCGAGGACTCCGAGGCCACCGACGCCGAGAGCGCGGTCATCTCGGGCCTGCTGCAGGACGACCTGCGCCGGGTCCTGGCCACCCTCGACGAGCGGGAGCAGCAGGTCATCCGGATGCGCTACGGCCTCGACGACGGCCAGCCGCGCACCCTCGACCAGATCGGCAAGCACTTCGGGCTGTCCCGCGAGCGGGTCCGCCAGATCGAGCGCGAGGTCATGTCGAAGCTGCGCCAGGGCGAGCGGGCCGAGCGCCTGCGCGCCTACGCCAGCTGACCCGTCCAGGGCAACCGGCAGGGCCACTCCGCCTACGCGGGGTGGCCCTGTTCGCGTTCCACGACAACCCGATCGGCAGTGTTGACGTATGACGTAGGTCACGTCACCGTGGAAGCAACGTTTGGTGAGTTCTTCACGTCCTACGGACGGTGGACTTCGCGGCGGGTGCCCTGTGCTCCCGGCCGCTTTCCCCGGAAGGTCGGGTCCGTCGGGGTGGGCCCGGCCTTCCGACTTTTCCGGGGTGGTTCGCGCCACGCGATCTCCGGCGAGGTGCGCGCCACACCTCTACGTGGGCAAGCACGCGCAAGCGGTAACGTCAAGGGCCCGAATTGCCTGCGAGGGAGCCCGAGTGACCACCACCACCTTCCAGTACACCGACGTGCTGCCGCTGGGTCCGGACCACGAGACCGAGTACCGGCTCGTGACGGCCGAGGGCGTCCGGGTAGTCGAGGCCGCCGGACGGAAGTTCCTGGAAGTCGACCCCGAAGCGCTGACCAAGCTCGCCCGGACCGCGATCACCGACATCCAGCACCTGCTGCGCTCGTCGCACCTGGCGCAGCTGCGCGCGATCGTCGACGACCCCGAGGCCAGCGGCAACGACCGCTTCGTGGCGATGGACCTGCTGCGGAACGCGGCCATCTCGGCCGGCGGGGTGCTGCCGATGTGCCAGGACACCGGCACCGCGATCGTCATCGGCAAGCGCAGCCAGGGCGTGCTCACCGGCGGCAACGACGAGCAGGCGCTGGCCCGCGGGATCTTCGACGCCTACCAGGAGCTCAACCTGCGCTACTCGCAGATGGCGCCGGTGACGTTCTGGGACGAGAAGAACACCGGGACCAACCTGCCCGCGCAGATCGAGCTCTACCACAAAGACGGAACCGGCGACCCCAGCTACGAGTTCCTGTTCATGGCCAAGGGCGGCGGCTCGGCCAACAAGACGTTCCTCTACCAGGAGACCAAGGCCGTCCTGAACCCGAAGCGGCTGGCGAAGTTCCTGGACGAGAAGCTGCGCAGCCTCGGCACCGCGGCCTGCCCGCCCTACCACCTGGCGATCGTGGTGGGCGGCATGTCAGCCGAGTACAACCTCAAGGTCGCCAAGCTCGCCTCGGCCCGCTACCTGGACAACCTGCCGCGCGAGGGTTCCCCGCTCGGCCACGGGTTCCGGGACACCGACCTGGAGCAGCAGGTCCTGGAGATGACCCGCCAGTTCGGCATCGGCGCCCAGTTCGGCGGCAAGTACTTCTGCCACGACGTGCGCGTCATCCGGCTGCCGCGGCACGGCGCGTCCTGCCCGGTCGGCATCGCGGTGTCCTGCTCGGCCGACCGCCAGGCGAAGGCGAAGATCACCGCGGACGGCATCTTCATCGAGCAGCTCGAGCGCGACCCGGCCCGCTTCCTGCCGGACGTCACCACCGACGACCTGTCCGACGAGGTGGTGCAGGTCGACCTGAACCGCCCGATGGATGAGATCCGCGCGCAGCTGTCGTCGCTGCCGGTGAAGACCCGGCTGTCGCTGACCGGCCCGCTGGTGGTGGCCCGCGACATCGCGCACGCGAAGATCGCGGAGCGGCTGGAGGCCGGCGAGGAGATGCCGCAGTACCTGCGGGACCACCCGGTCTACTACGCGGGCCCGGCGAAGACCCCGGACGGCTACGCCTCCGGATCCTTCGGGCCGACCACCGCGGGCCGGATGGACTCCTACGTCGCCCAGTTCCAGGCCGCGGGCGGCTCGATGGTCATGCTCGCCAAGGGGAACCGGTCCAAGCAGGTGACCGCGTCCTGCAAGGAGCACGGCGGGTTCTACCTCGGCTCGATCGGCGGCCCCGCGGCGCGGCTGGCGCAGGACTGCATCAAGAAGGTCGAGGTTCTGGAGTACCCGGAGCTGGGCATGGAAGCCGTGTGGAAGATCGAGGTCGAGGACTTCCCGGCGTTCATCGTCATCGACGACAAGGGCAACGACTTCTTCGCCGAGACGTCGGAGCCGGTGCTGCAGATCAGCTTCCGCTCCTGAGCGACTGACTCGAACGGGCGCCACCCACGCGGGTGGCGCCCGTTTTTTCACGCCTGGAACAGCTTGACCAGCCGGTCGAGGGTCTTGTCGATGGCCTGCTTGTTCTTGCGCGGGAAGAAGCTCAGGTCGATCAGGAGCGGGATCCGCGCGGTTGACCAGTCGAAGGTCTCGGTGACCTCGGTCGAGCCGTCCTCGAGCGGCTTGAGCTGCCACCGCCAGCGGTGCCCGTTGAAGTGCCGCCAGGCGATCAGCCGGTTCTCGTCGAACTCGACGACCGTGTTGAGGATCTTGTAGTTCGCGCCCATCTTCATGTCCATGCCGAAGCGGGAGCCGAGCGTCAGGCGCTCCGGCCCGCCGCTCTGGGCCGCGAGGACCGTGCCGGAGCCGTCGATCAGCGGGTGCTTCGACGGGTCCGCGAGCAGCTCGAAGATCTTCTCCGGCGGAGCCGCGACGATCCGCGTGGCGGAGACCTGGCGTTTCCTCATGACCCGGGATACTACCGGTCAGTAACCTCGTTTGGCGCTCGTCAGCACGACAGTCCGCTCGTTCAGGGGTTCGGACAGGGTCGCCGACACCACCGGGTAGCGGATGTCCATGGTGCACATCTGGCCGGCCAGGTTGCTCTTGTTCTCGACCAGGTTGACCACGACCTGCCGGGCGTCCTGGGCGGTCACCTCGGCCGCGGCGCGCCCGCACCCGCCTTCCTCGGCGCGGATGAACAACTGCTTGCCGTCGGCGCTGACGAACACCTCGCGCGGGAAGTCCGAGGGCAGCGCCGAGGAGTCGACGCGGGTGGCAGGCACCTGGGCGGTGTCCGCCGGTGGCTGCATCTGACGCGGCCCGCCCGGCATCACCGGGGGCAGGTCGGTGGCCGGGATGGTCGGGGCGGTGGGAGCGGCTTCGCTGCTGGTCGCGTCACCGGAACCGCTTCCGACGGTAGGGGTCTGCTCGCCGCAGGCCGTGGCCGCCAGCAGGACGAGGCCCAGCCCGCACATCGTTGCTTTCCACCTCATGCCTCCAGGACGGAACGGGCCCGCCGGCGGGTTGCACAAAAAAATTCCGGGGCCGTGTCGATCGAAACGCCCCCCGTTCGACCCATGGGGTGAGAGGGTCCAGAAGGACCCGGACACCGAGGGAGAAACACCATGAAGTTCATGCTGATCTGGCGGGCCACCGACGAGGCGTTCGCGAACCTGGCCGACTTCGACTTCGACCAGATGATCGAGATGACCGGGCGGTACAACCAGGAGCTGATCCGGGCCGGTGTGCTGGTCGCCGCCGAAGGGCTGGACGACGCGAACGACGGCGTGGTGGTGGACTACTCCTCGGAGCCGCCCGTGGTCACCGACGGCCCGTACGGCGAGACGAAGGAGCTGTTCGGCGGCTTCTACATCCTCAACGTGGCCTCCAAGGAGGAGGCGGTCGAGTGGGCCAAGCGGTCCCCGATCAAGGGCAAGGGCTTCAAGACCGAAATCCGGCGGGTCACCACGATCGACGAGTTCCCGCAGGACAACGAGTGGATCCAGAAGGAGCGGGCGTGGCGCGAGGCGACCGGCCAGCTCTGAGATGACCGAACGGGAAGCGATCGCCGCCGTCTGGCGCATCGAGTCGGCGCGGATCGTCGGTGCGCTCGCGCGCTACACCGGCGATTTCGCGCTGGCCGAGGACCTCGCCCAGGAGGCGCTGGCGGAGGCGCTGGTGACCTGGCCGCGTGAGGGGGTGCCCCGCAACCCGGCGGGGTGGCTGCTCACGGTGGGCAGGCGCCGGGCCGTGGACGCGTTCCGCCGGCGCTCCGCGCTCGACGACCGGTACGCCGTCCTCGCCAACGAGATGCGCGAGGACGGCGGGGAGATCGAGTGGGACCCGGACCAGATCGACGACGACGTGCTCGCGCTGATGTTCATCTCGTGCCACCCGGTGCTGTCGCGGGAGGCGCGGGTGGCGCTGACGCTGCGGGTGGTCGGCGGTCTGACCAGCGACGAGATCGCGCGGGCGTTCCTCGTGCCGACCGCGACCGTGCAGGCGCGGATCACGCGGGCGAAGAAGACGCTCGGCGCGGCGGGGGTGCCGTTCGAGGTGCCCTCGCCGGAGGAGCGGGCCGCGCGGCTCGGGTCGGTGCTGAACGTGATCTACGTGATCTTCACCGAGGGGTCGTCGGCCAGCTCCGGTGGCGACCTGATCAGGTTCGACCTCGCGGGCGAGGCCCAGCGCCTCGCCCGCGTGCTGTCGCGCCTGATGCCGGACGAGCCGGAGGTGCACGGGCTGCTGGCGTTGCTGGAGCTGACCGCCGCGCGGTTCCCGGCGCGCACCGGGCCGGACGGGGAGCCGGTGCTGCTGGAGGACCAGGACCGGCGGCGGTGGGACCGGTCGGCGATCCGGCGGGGACGGGCGGCGCTGGCGCGGGCGGAGGCGGCCGGGCGGGGGCTGGGCGCGTACGGCCTGCAGGCCGCGATCGCCGAGTGCCACGCCGTCGCGCCGTCGGTGGCGGAGACGAACTGGGACCGGGTGGTGCTGCTGTACGAGGCGCTCGGCGGGCTCGCGCCGTCGCCCGTGGTCGAGCTGAACCGGGCGGTGGCGGTGTCGATGGCGCAGGGCCCGGAGGCGGCGCTGCCGATCGTGGACTCCCTGGCGGCCGCCGGGGCGCTCGACAAGTCGCACCTGCTGCCGACCGTGCGGGGCGAGTTGCTCGTGCGGCTCGGCCGCGTGGCGGAGGCGCGGACGGAGCTGAGGCGGGCTGTCGAGCTGTGCGGGAACGAGCGGGAGCGCGCGGTGCTGGAGCGGAAACTGGACGCTCTTGGCTGAGGGGGTTGGCTTGGGACGGCCCGCGGATCGTGGACACGCGCTTGCCTCGGCGGCGGCCTGAGCCGGCGTGAGCCGGGAACGTGCACGCCGGCCGCCCGCGGATGAGCGCGCACCACTGGACACCTCGGCCGGCCCGGGCAGCGAGGGCCGCCCAGAATCCCCAGCCGATGCGCCCCCCAGCCCGAACCAACCACCTGCATGCCCTCGGCGAGCCGCCGGTCCGCGGGCGAACGGGCGCCGAACATCCCGTAACGGATCATCACCGTGGCGAAGCGACCGGATACGGTCTCCCCGTGACAGGACTCGTGCGGCGGCTCGGTACCGGGGACGCGGTCGTGATCGGCCTGGGGTCGATGATCGGGGCGGGGGTCTTCGCGGCCTTCGCGCCTGCCGCCCGTGCCGCGGGCGCCGGGCTGCTGATCGGCCTCGCGCTGGCCGCCGTGGTCGCCTACTGCAACGCCACCTGCTCCGCCCGCCTCGCCGCCCGGTACCCCGAATCCGGCGGCACCTACGTCTACGGCCGGGAACGGCTCGGCGAGTTCTGGGGCTACCTCGCCGGGTGGGGGTTCGTCGTCGGCAAGACCGCGAGCTGCGCGGCGATGGCGCTGACCGTCGCCTCCTACACCGCGCCCGGCGCGAGCCGCCTCGCGCAGTCGTTCGTCGCGGCGGCCGCCGTGCTCGCGTTGACCGCCCTCAACTACCGCGGCGTCCAGCGGTCGGTGACGCTCACCAAGGTCATCGTCACGATCACGCTCGTGGTCCTCGCCGGGTCGGTGGCCGCCATCGTCGTCGCGGGGAACCCGGCGGCCGCGCACCTGACGCCGTTCCCCGGCTCGGGTGCCGGCGGCGTCCTGCAGTCGGCCGGGCTGCTGTTCTTCGCCTTCGCCGGGTACGCGCGAATCGCCACCCTCGGCGAGGAGGTCCGCGACCCGGAGCGCACCATCCCCCGAGCGATCCCGATCGCACTGGGGATCACGCTCGTCGTGTACGCGGTCGTCGCCGTTTTCCTGCTGCTGCAACTGGGTCCGGACGGTCTGGCGTCCACTTCGGACCCGATCGCCGCCGCGGTCGCGGGCACGTCGTGGTCGGCGCTCACTCCGGTGGTCCGGGCCGGCGCCGCGCTGGCCGCGCTGGGCTCGCTGCTCGCACTGGTGCTGGGCGTGTCCCGGACGACGTTCGCGATGGCCCGCGACGGCCACCTGCCCGCTCCGCTGGCCGCCGTGCACCCGCGGTTCGCCGTGCCGCACCGCGCGGAGGTGGCGGTCGGCGTCGTGGTCGCCGCCCTGGTGCTGGTGACCGACCTGCGTGGCGCGATCGGGTTCTCGTCGTTCGCGGTGCTGACCTACTACGCCATCGCGAACGCGAGCGCGTGGACGCTCGGCACCCGCCGCGTGGTGCCCGTGGTGGGGCTCGCCGGCTGCGTGGTGCTCGCGTTCAGCCTGCCGCTGTCGTCGGTGATCAGCGGTGTCGTGGTGCTTGCCCTCGGCGCGCTCGCCTACCTCGTCTTGTCCAGGCGGGACAGGGCCTCCTCGTAACCGCTGACCAGGTCGGCCACGATCTCGGCCACCGGGCGCACCCGGTCGATCCGGCCGATGATCTGGCCTGCCGGCATCGACACGACCGTCGGGTCGTTCGCCGCGTGGATGCGGTTGTGCGCCTTGCTCACCAGCAGGTTCTGCAGCGGCATCGGCAGCGGATCGGGCGCGTCCGCGGACGACCAGGCCTCCGTCCAGCGCGTCTTCAGCAACCGCGCCGGTTTGCCGGTGTAGATGCGCGTCCGCACGGTGTCCGACGACGTCGCCCCGACCAGCGCGCTCTGCATCGCGGTCGACTCGGGCATCGTCTGCAGGTACTCCTCCGTCGCGAGCCAGATCGAGCCGGTCCACGCGCCGGACGCGCCCAGCGCCAGCGCCGCCGCGACCTGCCTGCCCGACCCGATCCCGCCCGCCGCGAGCACCGGCGCGCGGTCGCCCACCGCGTCGACGATCTCCGGCAGCAGCACCATCGACGCGATCTCGCCGGTGTGCCCGCCCGCTTCGTACCCCTGCGCCACCACGAAGTCCACGCCGTTGTCGACGTGCCGCACCGCGTGCTCGGCCTTGCCGGCGAGCGCCGCGACCGGCACGCCGTGCTCGTGCGCCTGGTTGATGACGTCGACCGGGGGTGAGCCGAGCGCGTTGGCGATCAGCTTGATCGGGTGTTTCAGCGCGACCTCGACGTGCGAGCGGGCCACCGAGTGCAGCCAGCCGAGCACGCCGGCGCGTTCCTCGGTGTCCTCCGGCAGCTCCGGCACGCCCAGCTCGCGCAGCGTCCGCTCGACGAACGCGCGGTGCTCCTCGGGGATGAGCTTTTCGAGGTCCACCGCCGCGCCCTCGGCGGGCACCTTCGCGGGCATGACGATGTCGACCCCGTAGGGCTTGCCGTCGGTGTTGGCGTCCATCCAGTCCAGCACCCGGTCGAGTTCACCGGCGTCGTTGAACCGCACGCAGCCGAGCACGCCGAGGCCGCCCGCCTTGCTGATCGCGGCGGCCACGTGCTCCGACGGGGTGAACCCGATGATCGGGTACCGGATGCCGAACGTCTCGCACAGCGCGGTGCGCATCAAGTGTCTCCTCAGGCCTTCTGGATCTCGGTCGGCTGGTGGTCCGCCGCGTGCCGGGCGGCCCACTGGTAGTCCGGTTTGCCGGTCGGGAGCCGCCCGATCTTCTCGACCAGCCACACGCTGCGCGGCACCTTGTAGCCGGCGACCTGCGTCCGGACGTGCGCCTCGATCGCGCCGAGGTCGGGCGTGACACCGGGCCGGGCCTGGAGGATCGCCCCGACCCGCTGGCCGAGCCGCTCGTCCGGCACACCGACGACGATCGCGTCGAACACGTCCGGGTGGGACTTCAGCGCGCTTTCGACCTCTTCCGGGAACACCTTCTCCCCGCCGGTGTTGACGCACTGCGAACCGCGGCCGAGGAGGGTGACGGTGCCGTCCTCCTCGTAGCGGGCCCAGTCGCCGGGCACGACGTAGCGGTTGCCCTCGACCTCGACGAAGATCGTCTCGGACTTGGCCGGGTCCTTGTAGTAGCCCAGCGGCACGTGCCCGCGTCGGGCGATCCGCCCGGTCGCGCCGGCCGCGCGCGGGACCAGGCGGTTGTCGTCGTCGATGAGGATGGCGTCCTTGCCGAAGTTCACCCGCGGGCCCGCTGAGTGGTCGGCGCCCTTGGCGACCATGCCGATGCCGGTGAAGCCGCTCTCCGACGAGCCGATCGCGTCGGTGAGCACCAGGTTCGGGAAGGCGTCGAGGTACTCCTGCTTGACCGGCTGGGAGAACAGCGCGGCGTGGCTGGACACGGCGACGAGCGACGAGGCGTCGTAACCGCCCTCGCGGTAGGCGTCGAGCAGCGGGCGGGCCATCGCGTCGCCGACGATCGTCAGGACGTGCACCTTGTGCTTCTCGATCTCGCGCCAGATCTCGTGCGGGTCGAACTGCGGCACGAACACGACGGTGCCGCCGCCGAACATCGCACCGAAGGCGGCCCACTGGGCGGCGCCGTGGATGAGCGGCGCGGCGGGCAGCCGGACCATCGCGCCCTGCTTGCCCCGCTCGGCCATCGTCCACTCGTCCGGGACGTACTCGCCGGTGACGAAGTCGATGCCGCCGCCGAGCGCCCGCCACACGTCTTCGTGGCGCCACATGACGCCCTTCGGGTACCCGGTGGTGCCGCCGGTGTAGACGATGTAGATGTCGTCCGGGCTGCGCTCGCCGAAGTCGCGGTCCGGCGACTGCGCGGCGAGGGCCGGCTCGTACTCGGCGCCCCCGTAGCCGGAGAAGTCCGCGTCGCTGCCGTCCTCGACCACTAGTACGTGTTTCAGTTTCGGGGTCTTCGGGAGGACCGCGGCGACCTTGTCCGCGTACTTGCGCTCGTGCACGAGCGCGACCAGGTCGGCGTTGTCGAAGAGGTATTCGAGCTCGGCTTCGACGTAGCGGTAGTTGACGTTGACCGCGATGGCGCGCAACTTGTACGCGGCGAACATCGCCTCGATCGTCTCCACGGAGTTGCGGGAATAGACGCCGATGTGGGAGCCGGGACCGACCCCCTGCGCGGCGAGGTGGTGCGCCAGCCGGTTGGCCCTGTCCTCCAGCTGTGCGTAGGTGACGTGCCGCTGTCCGCAGATGACCGCGGGGCGATCCGGCACGGCGTCGACGGCGTGCTCGAGCAGATCCGCGATGTTGTATGCCACCCAGCCAAAGTAGAACATGTTATCGTTTTGGGCAATGGCGCCGGATGGAGAGGTACTCATGACGCAGCCGCACGCTCTGGTTGAACAACGCGCGCACACGCTCGTGGTGACGATGAACCGGCCGGAGGTCCGCAACGCGATCAGCGGCGAGATGATGGCGATCCTGGTCGAGGCCTGGGACCGGGTGGACAACGATCCGGAGATCCGGTGCTGTGTGCTCACCGGCGCGGGCGGCGCGTTCTGCGCCGGCGCGGATCTGAAGTCGATGAACCGCAACTCCCCCGCCGACTCCTACGAGAAGGGCACGTTCGACCCGGGCCGCATCGAGGGCCTGTTGAAGGGGCGACGGCTGACGAAACCGCTGATCGCGGCCGTGGAGGGCCCGGCGATCGCGGGCGGCACGGAGATCCTGCAGGCCACGGACATCCGCGTGGCCGGGGAGAGCGCACGGTTCGGCGTGTCCGAGGCGCGGTGGGGACTGTTCCCGATGGGCGGCTCGGCGGTGCGGCTGCCGCGGCAGATCCCGTACACGCTGGCGGCGGAGATCCTGCTGACCGGGCGGCACCTGACCGCCGCGGAGGCGAAGGAGATCGGGCTGATCGGCAGCGTGGTGCCGGACGGGACCGCGCTGGAGCGGGCGCTGGAACTGGCGGACATGATCGCCGCCAACGGGCCGCTCGCGGTGCAGGCGATCCTGCGCACGATCCGCGACACCGAGGGGATGCCCGAGGAGGAGGCCTTCAAGATCGAGGCGCAGTACGGGCTGAAGGTCTTCCAGTCCGCCGACGCGAAGGAGGGGCCGCGCGCGTTCACGGAGAAGCGCACGCCCCGGTTCGAGGGCCGCTGAAACTGTCGGTGGTGGCCGCTAACTTGGCGCGATGGACGGCGATCCCGCCGGCGGGGCAGTGCGCGTACCGCAAGCCGCCGCCAACGGGGGTGCTACCACGCGGCTGGCGCACCACGGGCGGGTCGGCGTACCACAACGACGACCGGTGCGAGTGGATGCGCAAGGGGCAGGAGCACGTGCGCCGCAGAGGCGGCGAGACCGGTGACGTGGTGCCGGTCCGCTGGCGGACCTGGGCCCGGAGAAGCTCCAGCCCTGCCGGCACTGCTGCACCGAACGGTGGCTACGGGTGCGCGGAAAGGCGAATCCGCCCGGGAAGCCCTGTCTCGTGCGGGACTCCGGGCAGTGGGTGCCGGGAACGCTGACCTGGGAGAAGCACCCGCGCGCCGACGGTTCGTGGTGGGCGTCGGTGCGCTTCGCACGCTCCGGCGAGGTGGTGACGGACGAACGCAGCCAGCGGGACCTGCGGCCACGCCCAGCCTGAGCGGGTGCCCATCACGCCCAGCGTGAGCGGGCGCTCGCATCACGCCCAGCCTCAGCGGGTGCCAGCATCACGCCCAGCCTGAACGGGCGCCGCATCGTGCCCAGCCTGAGCGGGCGCTCGCATCACGCCCAGCCTCAGCGGGTGCCAGCATCACGCCCAGCCTCAGCGGGCGCCCGCATCACGCCCAGCCTCAGCGGGTGCCAGCATCACGCCCAGCCTCAGCGGGCGCCCGCATCACGCCCAGCCTCAGCGGGCAACCGCATCGTGCCCAGCCTGAGCACCCGATCAACCCCACGCTGGGGGTAGGTCGGCGGGGAGCCACGCGCACGGAACCGCGCCCCGCGGGGCACTGGCAGTCCGCGGGGCGCTGGCAGTCCGCAGGGCGCGGGGAGCCCCCAGGGCGCTGACAGCACGCAGCGCGCGGCTGCCCGCAGGGTGCGGGCAGCCCACGGGGCGCGCCCATTTCCGGAACACCGAGCCGAGCCGTGCCCGGCCAGCCGCCCGCTACGGCCCGCCCGCTACGGCCCGCCCGCTACGGCCCGCCCGCCCGCTACGGCCCGCCCACCCGCGCGGGCCGCAGGAGGGTCAGATCTTCCGGTCCGTCCAATAAGGATCCCGCAGCTTGCGCTTGTACAGCTTCCCGTTGGGATCCCGCGGCAGCTCCTCGGCGAAGTCCACACTCCGCGGCCACTTGAACTTCGCCAGCCGGCCGCGCACCCAGTCCAGCAGCTCCTCCGCCAGCTCGGGCCCCGGCTGAACTCCCGGCGCCGGCTGGACCACTGCCTTGATCTCCTCACCCCAGTCCTCGTGCGGGATGCCGAACACCGCCACGTCCGCGACCTTCGGGTGCATCACCAGTTCGTTCTCGATCTCGGCCGGGTAGATGTTCACCCCGCCCGAGATGATCATGTCGTTCTTGCGGTCGTGCAGGAACAGGTAGCCGTCCTCGTCCAGGTAACCCACGTCGCCGAGGGTGAACAGGTTCCCGACCCGCGCCTTGCGTGTCTTCTCGGCGTCCTTGTGGTACTCGAACGTCGACGAGCCCATCCGCATGTACACCGTGCCGGGCTGGCCCGCGGGCAGCTCGTTGCCGTCGTCGTCCAGGATCTTGATCACCGAACCCGGCCACGGCAGCCCCACCGAGCCGGGTTTGCGCAGCCACTCCTCGCCGGTGATCATCGTCCCGCCGCCCTCGGTCGCGGCGTAGTAGTCGGTCACCACCGGGCCCCACCACTCCAGCATCCGCCGCTTCACCTCGGGCGGGCACGGCGCCGCGCCGTGGATCATGTTCCGCAGCGACGACAGGTCGTACCGCGACCGCACCTCCTCCGGCAGCGCGAGCAGGCGCCGGAACTGCGTGGGCACCATGTGGCTGTGCGTGACGCGGTACCGCTCGATCAGCCGCAGCATCTCCTCCGGGTCCCACCGGTCCATCAGCACGACCGTGTGCCCCAGCTGGATCGAGATCGACGCGAAGTTCAGCACCGCCGTGTGGTAGAGCGGCGAACCGCACAGGTGGACGTGGTCGTCGAACGGCTTCAGCCCGAAGATCCCGAAGAACCACGTGGACGCCGCCGGCACGCTGTCCGGATCAGCCCCGCTCAGCGGCCGCCGCACACCCTTGGGCCGTCCCGTCGTGCCGGAGGTGTAGAGCATCGGCGACCCCGCCGTCCGCCCCTCCGGGCGCCCGCTCCCCCCGGCGCCCAGCTCGGCCACGTCGCGGAACCCCTCGATGCGCCCCACGGCGAACCGGCCGGAAGCGGGCACCCCGGCTTCGTCCGCCGCGGCGATCGCCACGTCGGCGAACCGCTCGTGCGCGAGGAACGCCTTCGCCCCCGAATCGGACAGGATGTAGGCCACCTCGGGTCCGACCAAGTGCCAGTTGACCATCACCACGTACAGCCCGGTCTGCAGCGCGGCGAAGTACGCGGCCAGCAGCTCGTCGCTGTTGGGCTGCAGCACCACCACGACGTCGCCGGTCTCCAGGCCCAGCTCGCGCAGGCCGCGCGCGTAGGCGTTGGCCTTGTCGGCGAGCGCGCCGTAACCGACCTCGCTGCCGTCGGGGTTCACGATCGCCGTCCGGTCCGGCTGCCCGGCCGCGATGTTCCACAGGCCGATCGTCTCCAGTGCAGTGGTCATGCACCCGAATCTAGAACTTGTTCCACTTACCGCGCAACCTTCCGGCAGAGCGTCTTGCCGTCAGATCGAGAACGTGTTTCACTTCGATTCGTGAGTACACCGCTGTCCGCGCCGCTGGATCTCGCCTTCGACTACACCCGCTCCCTCGGGCCCGTGCTCGGCCGGTTCGCCGCCGGACTGCGCGAGCGCCGCATCGAGGGCGTGCGCGGCTCGGACGGCCGCGTGCACGTGCCGCCGGTGGAGTACGACCCGGTCACCGCCGCGGCGCTCACCGAGTTCGTGCCGGTGTCCGACGAGGGCACCGTGCTGAGCTGGTCCTGGATCCCCGAACCACTGGCGGGACAGCCGCTGACCACGCCGTTCGCCTGGGCGCTGGTCCGGCTGGACGGCGCCGACACCGCGATGCTGCACGCCGTGCACGTGAACAGCCCCGCCGACATGCGCACCGGCATGCGGGTGCGCGTGCGCTGGGCCGACGAACCCGCCGGCCACATCCGCGACATCGCCTACTTCCTGCCCGTCGGCGCCGGCGACGGCCCCTCCCCCGCGCCACCGCCGAAGTCCGAACAGGACGGTGTGATGGTCACGCCGATCGAGCTGCACTACCAGCACTCGGCGTCGCCGGAGGAGAGCCGTTACCTGCGCGGCCTCGCCGAGGGCAAGCTCATCGGCCAGCGCTGCCCGAAGTGCGAGAAGGTCTACATCCCGCCACGCGGCGCCTGCCCGACCGACGGGGTGCCCACAGTGGACGAAGTGGAGCTGCCGGACACCGGGATCGTCACCACGTTCTGCATCGTCAACGTGCCGTTCCTCGGCCAGCGCATCAAGCCGCCCTACGTCGCGGCGTACATCCTGCTCGACGGCGCCGACATCGCGTTCCTGCACCTCGTCCTCGGCTGCGACGCGTCCGAGGTCCGGATGGGCATGCGGGTCAAGGCGAACTGGAAGCCACGTGACGAGTGGTGGACGAGCCTGGAGAACATCAGCCACTTCGAGCCGACCGGCGAGCCGGACGCGCCCTACGAGTCCTTCGCCCACCACCTGTAGAGGGGAACTGCCATGCGAGACGTCGCGGTGGTCGGGTTCGCCCAGGCCCCGAACGTGCGCTCCACACCGGGCACCACGAACGGCGTGGAGATGCTCGTGCCCATCTTCGCCCAGGTCTACGAGCAGACCGGACTGTCCAAGTCGGACATCGGGTTCTGGTGCTCCGGCTCGTCGGACTACCTGGCGGGCCGGGCGTTCTCGTTCATCTCCGCGATCGACGCGATCGGCGCGTTCCCGCCGATCCACGAGTCGCACGTGGAGATGGACGCGGCCTGGGCGCTGTACGAGGCGTGGCTGAAGATCCGCACCGGCGAGGTCGACACCGCGCTGGTCTACGGCTTCGGCAAGTCCTCCGCCGGGCAGCTGCGCCGGGTGCTGGCCCTGCAGCTCGACCCGTACACCGTCGCGCCGCTGTGGCCGGACTCGGTGAGCATCGCGGGCCTGCAGGCGCGGCTCGGGCTGGACGCCGGCCTGTGGAGCGAGAAGGACCTGGCCGAGGTGGCCGCGCGCAGCCGCGCCGACGCCACCCGCAACCCGCACGCCCAGTTCTCCGGCGCCAGCGAGATCGCCGACCTGCTGGACGCGCCCTACGTCGCGGATCCGTTGCGGGCGCACGACATCGCGCCGGTGACCGATGGCGCCGCGGTGATCGTCCTCGCCGCGGCCGAGCGGGCGCACGAGTTCGCCGAGCGGCCCGCGGTCATCACCGGCATCGAGCACCGGGTGGACACGCCCGTGCTCGGCGCGCGTGACCTGACGCGGTCGCCGTCCACCGAAGCGGCCGGGCAGGCGGTCGGCACCGGTGACGTGGAGGTCGCCGAACTGCACGCGCCGTTCACCCACCAGGAACTGATCCTGCGGACCGCGCTCGGGCTCGGCGACGACGTCCGCGTCAACCCCTCGGGCGGTGTGCTCACCGGCAACCCGATGTTCGCGGCCGGGCTGGCGCGCATCGGCGAGGCCGCCACCCGGATCCTCACCGGCCAGGCCTCGAAGGTGCTCGCGCACGCGACCAGCGGCCCGGCCCTGCAGCAGAACCTCGTCGCGGTCCTGGAGGCGTGAGAATGGCGAAGCAGCTCGCCGCGGTGCTCGGCACCGGGCAGACCCACCACCGGGCCAAGCGGACCGACGTGTCCATGCCCGGCCTGCTGCGGGAGGCGATCGACCGCGCGATGGCCGACGCGCAGGTGGAGTGGCCGGACATCGACGCGGTGGTCATCGGCAAGGCGCCGGACCTGTTCGAGGGCGTGATGATGCCCGAGCTGTTCCTGGCCGACGCGCTCGGCGCGACCGGGAAACCGTTGCTGCGCGTGCACACCGCCGGTTCGGTGGGCGGGTCGACGGCGCTGGTGGCGACGAGCCTGGTTCAGTCCGGCATCCACCGGCGGGTGCTGACGGTGGCGTTCGAGAAGCAGTCCGAGTCGAACGCGATGTGGGCGCTGTCGATCGCGCCGCCGTTCACGATGCCGGTCGGCGCGGGCGCGGGCGGGTACTTCGCGCCGCACGTGCGCTCCTACATCCGGCGGTCCGGCGCACCCGAGCACGTCGGGGCGATCGTCGCGGCGAAGGACCGGCAGAACGGGGCGCTGAACCCGTACGCGCACCTCAAGCAGCCGGACATCACGGTGGAGAAGGTGCGGGCCTCGCAGGTGCTGTGGGACCCGATCCGCTACGACGAGACCTGCCCGTCGTCGGACGGCGCGTGCGCGATGGTGATCGGCGACGAGGCCGCCGGCGACGCGGTGCAGGGCGCGGCGTGGGTGCACGCGACTGCGATGCGCACCGAGCCGACCACGTTCGCCGGCCGGGACCAGGTGAACCCGCAGGCGGGCCGGGAGGCCGCCGCGGCGCTGTGGCGCGAGGCCGGGATCAGTGATCCTCTGTCCGAAATAGACGCGGCGGAGATCTACGTGCCGTTCTCCTGGTTCGAGCCGATGTGGCTGGAGAACCTCGGTTTCATGCCCGAGGGCGAGGGGTGGAAGCTGACCGAGGCCGGGGAGACCGCGCTGACCGGGCGGTTGCCGGTGAACCCGTCGGGCGGCGTGCTGTCGTCGAACCCGATCGGGGCGTCCGGGATGCTGCGGTTCTCCGAGGCGGCGAAGCAGGTGATGGGCCGGGCGGGCGACTACCAGGTCGACGGCGCGCGCCGCGCGCTGGGCCACGCGTACGGCGGGGGCTCCCAGTACTTCGCGATGTGGGTGGTGGGCTCGGAGAAGCCCTAGATGTGTTGTTTGGTGAGGTTGGTTCCGCGGCTGGCTGGGGTGTGGCCGTCGATGCCGGTGTGGGGTCGGTGGTAGTTGTACCAGTGCAGCCAGTCGGGGAACGCTGTTTGGCGGTGGGTTTCTGAGGTGTAGGGCTGGTGGTAGGCCCATTCCTCGAGCAGGGTGCGGTGGAAGCGTTCGACCTTGCCGTTGGTTTGCGGGCGCCAGGGGCGGGTGAAGCGGCGTTGGATCCCGAGTTCGGCGCAGACCTGCTGCCAGGTGGTTTTGCGGTAGGCCATGGCGTTGTCGGTCAGGACGCGTTCGATGCTGATGCCGCGCTCGGCGAACCAGGCGTGCGCGCGGCGCAGGAAGCCGGCGCAGGTGACGGCTTTCTCGTCGGGCAGGGTTTCGGTGTAGGCCAGGCGGGAGTGGTCGTCGAGCGCGGTGTGCAGGAACAGGTAGGTGCCGCCGCGGGCGCGTACCTGATGCGCGCGACTGGCGGGGCGGCCCAGCATCTTGTGGCCACCGCCGTCGGGGATGCGGCCCAGCTTCTTGACATCGACGTGGACCAGCTCGCCCGGGCGGTCGCGTTCGTAACGGCGGATCGGCTCGCCGGTGGCCCGATCACACGCGGCCAGCGGCGGCAGGCCGTGACGGCGCAGGATCTGGTACACCGTGGAAGCGGCCACCGGGACGCGGGTGGCGATCCGCAGCGGCCCGATCCGGTGCTCGGTGCGCAGCGCCACCACCTGCGCTTCCACTTCCGGCGAGGTGCGGCCCGGGCTGTGGTGCGGGCGGCTGGACCGATCGACCATGCCCGCCGCGCCGTGCTCCCGGTAGCGGCCCACCCAGCGGGCGACGGTGGTGTGGGAGACCTGGAACCGTTCCGCCGCCCGACGCAGCGACCACCCCTGCTCCACGACACACCGGGCCAACCGCAGCCGGCCCGTGGGCGTCAATGGCGCGTTACGGTGGACCATCGAGGACCTCCTGGTAATCGGCGTTGATCTCGCAATCCACACCGAACCCGGAGGTCCTCACCCATATCAAGATCATCCTCAGCGTGTCAGCCCATCACCAACGTCCCCGAACAGCACACCTAGACGGCGGTGGGCAGATCGAAGGCCGCGAACACCGCCGGGTCCTGGAAGACGACCGTGCGGGTGATCCGCTCGCCGGCGACGGTGAACACCTGCAGTGTGTGCAGGCGGTGCCCGCCCGCGGGATCCGGGGCGTAGGCGGCCGCGGCCGGCTGGCCGTTCGCCCCGGTCGGGACCATCCGCCAGCCCACGCCGCGCATCGCGAACACCCGCCGGATGAACGCCGCGTAGTCGTCGCGGCCGCGGTACCACAGCGGCACCGGCGGCATCTCCAGCACGGCATCGTGGGTGAGCAGCTCGACCAGCGCGTCCACGTCGGCCGCCTCGAACGCTCGGACGTAGGCCTCCACGGTGCGGCGCGCAGCGGGGTCGCCGGACGGGGCGACGTCTTCGAGGGCCGCGACGGACAACCCCGCCCGCGCCCGCTGCAGGGCGCTGTTCACCGAAGCGACCGACGTGTCCAGCAGTCCGGCCACCTCGGCGGCGCTGAAAGCCAGGACCTCGCGCAGCACCCAGACGGCCCGCTGCCGCGGCGGCAGCGTCTGCATGGCCGCGACCAGCGCCAGCCGCATGCTGTCCCGCCGCACGGCCTGGTCCGCCGGATCGCCGAGCCGGGCGTCGGGGAAGGGCTGCAACCAGGGCACGTCGAAGGCCGGCCGCAGCGGCTCCCCCGGGTCGGTGCTGGGCGCGCCCAGCCCGGACGGGAGCGGCCGGCGCGCCTTGCCCGCCAGCGCGGTCAGGCACGCGTTGGTCGCGATGCGGTACAGCCAGGTGCGGATCGACGCCCGCCGCTCGTCGTAGCGCTCGCGGGCCTGCCACGCCCGCAACATGGTCTCCTGCACCAGGTCCTCGGCCTCGTGGACCGACCCGAGCATCCGGTAGCAGTACGCCAGCAGCTCCGCCCGGTGCGGTTCGGTCAGCGCTGCGAAATCCACCCTGGCCATCGCGATGAGTATGGCGGCACCCACCGGTATGTACCTCCGCCGGGCCACACCGGGGCCAGCAGAGGACAACCGAGGAGTGCGCATGGGCACGTTGATCGTCATCGAGTTCGTCACGCTGGACGGCGTCGTCGAGGACCCGGACGGATCCGGCGGCACACCGGGCGGCTGCTGGGCGTTCCGGCACGGCCCGGAGGCGGTGGCCGGCGACAAGTTCGGGCTCGGCGCGCTGCTCGACACCGGCGTGCTGCTGCTGGGCCGCATCACGTGGGAGCTGTTCGCGAAGCTCTGGCCGGGCCGGACCGACGAGTTCTCGGCGAAGATGAACGCCATCCCGAAGCTCGTCGTGTCCCGCTCGCTGACCAGCGCGGACGCGTGGCAGAACTCGTCCGTGCTCGACGGGGACCTGGCCTCGGCGGTGCGCGGGACGGACCGGGACCTCATCGTCACCGGCAGCATCGGCGTCGTGCACGCCCTCGCCGCCGAGAACCTCGTCGACGAGTACCGGCTCCTGGTGTTCCCGACGGCGCTCGGCACCGGGCGGCGGCTGTTCACCGCGCCCGCGGATCTGCGGCTGCACGCGGTCCGGCAGCAGGGCGCCGCCGCGCTCCTGACCTACCGGGCGGCGACCGGGAAACCGCCCACCTCCCGCTCATAAGCAGCCGCCACCCGGAGGCACATCGCGTCGTCGAAGCGGCGGCCCGCGATCATCAAGCCCGTCGGCAAGCCGTCCACCGGCGCGGCGGGCACCGAGATCGCCGGGTGGCCGCTCGCGTCGAAGGGTGCCGTGTTGCCGACCATCCCCAGCGCGTTGATCATCCGCTCCTCGCGCGTCGCGTCCGGGCCGGGCAGCGGCTTCGCCACGTACGGGACCGTCGGCAGCACCAGCACGTCCACCTCGGTCAGCGCCGCGTCGTAGCCGGCGCGCAGCTCCCACGCCAGCTCGCGCGCCATCGCGTAGTGGCGCATGTCGTAGCGTTCCGCGGCGTACGCGCCGGTGAGGATCATGGTCTTGAGCGTGTCCGACATGTCGTCGGCGTGCACGCGCCGCCCCTGCGCGAAGTGCACCATCAGCTCCGGGTCGTACCGGCCGGGCACGTTCATGCCGTAGCCGTTGCCGTCGATCATCTGGCGCGCCGTGCCGTCCGTGCCGATCACGGTCCACACGTCCAGCCCGTCGCGGTGCCACGGCACGCTGACCTCGGACACCACGGCGCCCGCCGCCGCGAGCCGGTCGGCCGCGGCGCGGACCGCGTCGTCGACGCCCGGTTCGGACATCGGCAGGCCGAACCCCTCGGTGAGCACGCCGACCCGCACGCCGCGGATGTCCTGCTCGACCGCGGCCAGGTAGTCCGGCGGCTCAGGTGTGCGGAACTGGCGCGGGTCGAAGCCGTCGTCACCGGCGAGGACGCTCAGCAGCAGCGCGGCGTCCCGGACCGTGCGGGTCATCGGGCCGAGGTGGTCGATCGTGGTTTCGATGGGGAACGCGCCGGTGTAGGGCACGAGGCCGTGCGTCGGCTTGTGCCCGACCACGCCGCAGAACGCCGCCGGCATCCGCACCGAACCGCCCTGGTCGCCGCCGATCGCGAAATCGGCCTCGCCGGCGGCGAGCAGGGCCGCATTGCCGGACGACGAGCCGCCGGCGTGCCGGGCGGGGTCCCACGGGTTGCGCACCGGACCGGAGGCGGAGGTGAAGCTGGACCCGGAGTAGCACAGGTCCTCGCACACCGCCTTGCCGACGATCGTGCCGCCCGCCGCGAGCACGCGGCTCACGACGGTCGCGTCCCGCCGCGGCACGAACCCCTCCACCGCGCGGGATCCGTTCATCATCGGCACCCCGGCGACCGCGATGTTGTCCTTGATCACGACCTCGCGGCCGCTCAGCGGACCGTCGCCGGTCGGCGCGATCCGGGTGCGCACGTACCACGCGCCCAGCGGGTTGTCCTCCGGCCACTCGTAATCGCGGTGCGGGGCGCTGGGCGCCGAGCGGGTGTACAGGCGCTCGACGGCCTCGTGGGCGGCGAGGTTGGCCTCCACGAGACCGGCGAAGGACTTGCGGTCGGCTTCGCCGAGGCGGAAGCCGTGACGGGCGGCGAGCTCGGCGAGTTCTTCCAGGGTGGGCGGGACGACGGGCACCGGGCACCTCCTGGCGACGAGGACCAGAGGTGCAGCGTAACCCCTATTCGTAGGCGACCCGGTAGTGCTTGATGCCGTTGAGCCAGCCCGACCGCAGCCGCTCCGGCGCCGCGATTTCGCGGATACCAGGCATTTCGTCGGCGATGGCGTTGAAGATCAGGTCGATCTCCAGGCGCGCGAGATTCGCCCCGATGCAGTAGTGCGAGCCGGTGCCGCCGAAGCCGACGTGCGGGTTCGGATCCCGCAGCACGTCGAACTTCTCGGGCTCGTCGAACACCTCGGGGTCGAAGTTGGCCGAGCTGTAGAACATGCCGACCCGGTCGCCCTTGCGGATGTGCTGGCCGCCCAGCTCGGTGTCGGCGGTCGCGGTGCGCTGGAAGGCGATCACCGGGGTGGCCCAGCGGACGATCTCGTCCGGCGCGGTCTTCGGTCGCTGCTCGCGGTAGAGCTCCCACTGGTCGGGGTGGTCGAGCATGGCCTTCATGCCGTGGGTGATGGCGTTTCGGGTGGTCTCGTTGCCCGCCACGGACAGCAGGATGACGAAGAACCCGAACTCCTCCGAGCTGAGCGACTCACCGTCCACATCGGCCTGGACGAGCTTGGTGACGATGTCGTCCATCGGGCACTTCCGGCGTTCCTCGGCCATGTTCCACGCGTAGCCGACGAGTTCGGCGGAGGCGGCGATCGGCTCGACGTCGTACTCCGGGTCGTCGTAGCCGATCATCTGGTTGGACCGGTCGAAGATCTTGCGGCGGTCCTCCTGCGGGATGCCGATCAGCTCGGCGATGGCCTGCAGCGGCAGCTCGCACGCGACGTCCTCGACGAAGTCGCCGGAGCCCTTCTTCTTCGCCTCGTGCACGATGCGCGCGGCGCGGTCGCGGAGGGTGTCCTCCAGGCGCGCGATGGCCCGGGGCGTGAAGCCCTTCGACACGATGCGGCGCAGCTTGGTGTGCTGGGGCGCGTCCATGTTGAGCAGGACGAGGCGGTTCGCGTCGAGCCCCTCGTCGGTCATGTTCTCGTCGAACCGGATGATCGCGAGCTTCTCCTGCGAGGAGTACAGCTCGCTGTCCTTCGACACGGTCTTGACGTCCTCGTGCCGGGTGACGACCCAGAACCCGTCGTCGCGGAAGCCCGCGCGGTTGTGCGGCTGCGCGTTCCACCAGACCGGCGCGGTCTTGCGGAGCTCGGCGAACTCCTCCAGCGGAAGCCTTGCCGCGATCAGGTCGGGGTCGGTGAAATCGAAGCCGGCGGGGATCAGGGGCGTGGCCACGGCTACCTCCCGAGGTGCCTCACGTCGTCGTGGAACACGTTCTAAACCCGATTAGAGCATACGGTGTTAACTAAGTCGAGAGGTTGAGTGAAACCCGTTTACTCGATCTTGAAAGCCCTGGTGGTCCGATTGGTCACCAAATGGCGGTTGACCTGGGTCACACTTGCTCAATATTGAAACAAGTTCTACTTTGAGTGGGAGCCGAGTGGAGGAGAGCTGCCGTGGGTGAACCCGTCATCGTCGAGGCCGTGCGGACCCCGATCGGGAAGCGGCGTGGCTGGCTGGCCGGGTTGCACGCGGCCGAGCTGCTGGGCGTGGCGCAGCGGGCGCTGGTCGAGCGGGCCGGGCTGGACGCCGCGATCGTGGAACAGGTTATCGGCGGTTGCGTGACGCAGGCAGGTGAGCAGTCGGGCAACGTGACGCGCACGGCGTGGCTGCACGCCGGCCTGCCGGAGACGACCGGCGCGACGACGATCGACGCGCAGTGCGGGTCGGCCCAGCAGGCCGCGCACCTGGTGGCCGGGTTGATCGCGGCAGACGCGATCGACGTCGGCATCGCGTGCGGGGTGGAGGCGATGAGCCGCATCCCGCTGGGCGCGAACCGCGGCGTGGACGCGGGCGCGCCGAAGCCCGCCTCGTGGGCGATCGACATGCCCAACCAGTACGGCGCGGCGGAGCGGATCGCCGAGCGGCGCGGCATCACCCGGGAGGACGTCGACCGGTTCGGGGTGGCGTCGCAGACCAAGGCGGCGACGGCGTGGGCGCAGGGCCGGTTCGACCGCGAGGTGGCGCCGGTGAAGGCGCCGGTGCTCGACGCGGAGGGCAGGCCCACCGGGGAGACCCGGCTGGTCACCCGCGACCAGGGTCTGCGCGACACCACGCTGGAGGGGCTGGCCCGGTTGAAGCCGGTGCTCGACGGTGGCGTGCACACCGCCGGCACGTCGTCCCAGATCTCCGACGGCGCGGCGGCCGTGCTGATCATGGACTCCGCGCGGGCGGCGGCGCTGGGCCTGCGCGCCCGGGCGCGGATCCGCGCGCAGGCACTGGTCGGCGCCGAGCCGTACTACCACCTGGACGGCCCGGTGCAGGCGACGTCGCGGGTGCTGTCGCGCGCCGGGATGGCGGTCGGTGATCTCGATGTGTTCGAGGTCAACGAAGCGTTCGCCTCGGTGGTGCTGTCCTGGCAGCAGGTGCACGAGCCGGATCCCGAGCGGGTGAACGTCAACGGCGGCGCCATCGCGCTGGGGCACCCGGTGGGCAGCACCGGCGCGCGCCTGTTGACGACGGCCCTGCACGAGCTGGAACGCCGCGACGGCGCGACCGCGCTGGTGACGATGTGCGCGGGCGGAGCGCTGTCGACGGCGACCATCCTGGAACGGCTGTAGGGCGCCTCGAGCCGAACCGACGGGGTGGTCGCCATCACAACTAACCCGGGGCCGCTGTAGCGCGGGCACGGGCTCCAGAGGCAACGCTCGCCCTGACCCGCATCCCGCAGCAGTCGCATGTCCCCGGCGCGGGAAAGGCTGACGGTGCACCACCGGCACGGCCGCCCACGGCCCGCCGACGGGCACCACGCCAACCCTCACGTCGGCCGCGTGCGGGGTGTCCTCGTACCTGGTCTCACGTGCGCTCGAAACGCACCACCTCCCGGCCCGGCCGCCCACGGCCCGCAGACGGGCACCACGCCAACCCTCACGTCGGCCGCGCGCGGGGTGTCCTCGTACCTGATCTCACGTGCGCTCGAAACGCACCACCTCCCGGCCCGGCCACCAGGTGGTCGCCACCAGCTTGTCGCCCTCGACCGTTGTCAGCACCGCCTGCTGGAGCTCCAGCCGGAAGAGGTGGCTCGGTTGCATGTCGCCCTGGATGGCGTCCAGGACGGCCTTCTCGGTGACCTCGATCGCGACCCCGGACAGCTTCGCGTCGCCCTCGCCGGACGGGAAAGCGTGCAGCGCGAACCGGCCGTCGCGCTGCAGGTCGCGCGCCTTGCGCGCACCCCACATCGACCCGATGTACAACTCGGGCTCCCGGAGGTCGACCTCGGTGCCGCTCACCCGGGGCGACCCGTCCCGCCGCAGCGTCGCCAGCACGTGCGTCTCCGCAGCCGTCAACCGCTCACGCACCGCCGCCGCCAGCGCCGGTGCCTGCTCTTCGAATTCCCGCCAGTTCGCCACGTCCGCAGTGTGACAGGGGGCACCGACAAAAACGGGACGCGCGGGGACCGCCGCCCGGCTAAGGTGCGTGCCGTGCCCGACGCGATCTTCGCCCACCCGCGCCTCGTCCAGGTCTACGACACCTTCGACGGCGAGCGCGACGACCTCGACCTGTACCTGTCGATCGCCGACGAGCTCGAGGCCGAACGCGTGCTGGACGTCGGTTGCGGCACGGGCAGCCTGGCCGTGCTCCTCGCCGCGAAGGGACGCACCGTCGTCGGCGTCGACCCGGCGGAGGCGTCGCTGGCGGTCGCCCGGACGAAGGACCCGGACGGGAACATCACCTGGATCCACGGCGACGCCACGGATCTGCCCCCGGCGGCCGGTGATCTCGCTGCCATGACGGGGAACGTCGCGCAGGTGTTCCTCACCGACGAAGACTGGGGCCGGACCCTCGCGGGTATCCGGACCGCGCTGCGCCCCGGCGGCCACTTCGTGTTCGAGACGCGCCGCCCGGAGCGGCGCGCCTGGGAGGACTGGGCCGCGGCGACCGCCCCGCTGGTGCTCGACGTGCCCGGCACCGGCCGCGTGGAGCGCCACATGGAGGTCACGGACGTCAGCCTGCCGCTGGTGTCGTTCCGCTTCACGTACCGGTTCCTGGCCGATGGCGAAGTGGTCACATCGGACTCGACGCTGCGGTTCCGCGAGCGCGACGAGGTCGAGGAAAGCCTCGCCGCACACGGGTTCCGCGTGGCCGACGTGCGGGACGCCCCGGACCGGCCCGGCATGGAGTTCGTGTTCCTCGCCCAGCGGGACTAGCTCTGGCGCCGCGGCCCCGGTTCACCACTGAGCTGCACCGCCTCCGCGATTTCGACGAGCGTGGCGATCGGGTCGTCGCCGAGGGGGTAGACGCCGACGTGGTCCGCGCCGGCCGCTCGATGGGCCAGCAGCCGGGTCGCCGTGGTGGCCGGGTCGCCGTGTGCGACGAGTGCGTCGATGAGCCGGTCGCTGCCCGCGCCGGATAGATCGTCCTCGGTGAAGCCGAGACGCCGGAGGTTGCTCGCGTAGTTGTGCACCCCCAGCGCGGTTCCGGGCGGCGCGGCCCGGGCGACGGCGCGGGCCCGGTTCACGTCCGGCTCGACGAGGGCGAAATGCCCGGGCAACAGCAGCTTCCCGGGGCCGAGGATCGAGCGGGCTCGCCGGGTGTGCTCCGGGGTGACCATGCCGGGAATGGCTCCGGCGGTGCGCTCCCCTGCCATGCGCAGCATCCGCGGCCCGAGCGCGGCCACCACGATGCGGCCGGGCGGCACGCCCGCACTGGCGAGCCGGTCCAGGTAGGACACCAGTGTGTCGTACGGGGAGGCGTATTCGGCGTGCACTTCGCGGTGGCCGATTCCGACGCCGAGCAGGAAGCGCCCGGGGTGCCTGGCTTCGATCCGGTGGTAGGAGGCCGCGACGGTGTCCGCGTCGGCGGTCCAGACGTTCACCACGCTCGTGCCGACGGTCAGCCGGGTGGTCGCGTCGAGCAGCTCCTCCGCGAGGGTGAGGTCCGCCGGAGGCGAGGCGTCCAGCCAGAGCGTGCCGTAGCCGGCGCGCTCCACCTCGATGGCGCGGTCCGGGTTCACTTCGTGCTCGCGCAGGTGCGCGCCGAGCAGACCGAGATCGATGTCCATGTCCCGACTCCACCACCAGGGCTCGCCGGGAACCAGAACCAAGGCTGCCGCACAGCGATAACCTCGAAGCATCGTCGCAGAGGAGACCGGGTGGAACTACGGGCGTTGCGGTACTTCGTCACAGTCGCCGACGAGCTGCACTTCGGCCGGGCCGCCGAGCGGCTGCACATCGCCCAGCCGGCGGTCAGCAGGCAGATCGCGGCACTGGAGCGCGAGCTGGGGGTCCGCCTCTTCGACCGCTCACCGCGCCTGGTCCGGCTGACCGAAGCGGGACACCGGGTGCTCGCCGTCGCGCGGGAGGCGCTCGCGGCCGCCGATCGGGTTCGGGTCGCGGCGCGCGAGCGGGCGGGTGTCATGCGCATCGGGACCGGCGCGGGGCAGTTCACCGCGCGGCTGGAACGCGGGATCGACGCGTTGCGGGAGAAGGCCCCGGGATTCGACGTCGTGCTCGTCGACCTGCCCCTGACCGCACGCTTGAACGCTCTGCGGCAGGGGGAGATCGACCTGGCCCTGGCGAGGGAAGTGCGTTCGGCGCCCGGGCTGCGGGTGTTGCCGAGCTGGACCGAGTCCCTGTTCGCGGTCGTGTCCACCCGGCACCCCGCCGCCGGGCGCGGGGCCGTCGGCGTTGCGGAACTGGCCGCCGGTCCCCTGAAGACCTCCGAGGACCACGATCTGTCGGTGCTCGGCGCGCTGCCGGACGTCGGACTCCAGGGACCACCGGCGCACCGCGCGGGGACGGTGCAGGACACGATCGTCGAGGTCGGCTCCGATCCACGCAGCTGGACCGTGTTGCCCGCCGACCAGGTGACCGAGATCCGCTCCACCCGGGTGCGCGCGATCCCGCTCGAGCCGCGAACGACGATCACGGGCAGCGTCGTCGTGCCGGACGACCTCCCGTGCTCCTGCGCGGCGGCCCACGTGACGGCCTTCGGCGACGCCACGGCCGCCTGATCCCAGGACGTCTAGCGCGCGACCGCCGACTTCGCCTCGTCGTAGGCCCGGCGCGCGGCCTCGACCTCCGGCACCCGGCCCTCGACCAGCTCGATCAGCTCCCGCAGGCGGCCGGCCACCTCGGCGCCCAGCGGCGTCAGGCTGTACTCGACGCGCGGCGGGATCGTCGGCTCGGCCTCGCGGTGCACGAAGCCGTCGCGTTCGAGCGCCTGCAGCGTCTGGGCCAGCATCTTCTCGCTGACGCCGTCCACCTTGCGGCGCAACGCGTTGAACCGGAACGGCCCCTCGGCGAGCGCGGCCAGCGCGAGCGTGCCCCAGCGCCCCGTCACGTGCTCCAGCACCCCGCGCGAGGTGCACGCGCGCGCGAAGACGTCGGCGACCAACTGGTCGTGCTCGGCGTCGCAACTCATGACACCGAGGATACCTGGTGGCCCCCACGATGCCTGGTGACGGTACTCACCCATGGTTGGCACTTTCCAGAAGTTAGTACTAACTTCAGCGGGGAGCAGTCGTCCGAGGAGGAGCGAAAACATGACCATCGTCGTCACCGGTGCCACCGGCCAGCTGGGCCGCCACGTCGTCGCCGGGTTGCGGGAGCAGCTGCCCGCCGGCCAGATCGTCGCCGCGGTGCGCAGCCCGGAGAAGGCCGCGGACCTGGGCGTCGAAGTTCGGGAGGCCGACTACGACCGGCCGGAGACGCTCGCGGCGGCGTTCGCCGGCGCCAGCAAGGTGCTGCTGATCTCGGGCAACGCTGTGGGCCACCGGGTTCCGCAGCACCAGGCCGTGGTGGACGCCGCGAAGGCCGCCGGTGTCACGCACCTGGTCTACACGAGCGCGCCGCACGCGGACGACACGCCGCTGGTGCTGGCGCCCGAGCACAAGGCGACCGAGGAGATCATCCGCGCGTCCGGCGTGCCGTTCACGATCCTGCGCAACAACTGGTACACCGAGAACTACGTGCAGAACGCCCAGCAGGCCATCGCGACCGGCGTGCTGATCGGCAGCGCCGGGGCGGGCCGCGTCGCGAGCGCCACGCGGGCCGACTTCGCCGCGGGCGCCGTTGCGGTCCTCACCGGCGAGGGGCACGAGGGAAAGGTGTACGAACTGGGCGGCGACGTCGCGTGGACGTTCGACGACCTCGCCGCCGAGATCTCCGCCATCGCGGGCAAGGAGATCCGCTACCGCGACCTGACCGCCGACGAGCACCGCGCGGCGCTGATCGAGGCCGGGCTGCCCGCGGAGACGGCCGGGTTCGTGGTGGCGCTGGACCAGAACATCGCCGAGGGCACGCTCGCGGAGGTGACCGGCGAGCTGTCGGCGCTGATCGGACGCCCGACGACCCCGCTGGGTGACGGTCTTGCCGCCGCGCTGAAGGAAGCCTGAGGAACGTCCACTGTGGAGGCTCCGGGATGGCGGAGCCCGTCGGAGGCATCTAGGCCTGGGGAGGCGTGACGTGTGAACCGGTCACGGTGCCGTCCGGCTGGACGCTGATCACCCTGCGTTCGACGGGTTCTGCCTCCGAAACTCGGCGCCCGGTGGGCTCCAGGTCGGGCTCGTCGAAGCAGATGAGTGTGTCCCAGCCGCTCGGGCGGACGGCGTACCCCCACGGGGCGGCGTCGGTCGCCGGTGTGCTGCTGCCACGGACCTCCGCCTTCTCTCCCACCAGACCGTCATCCCGTGCCGCGGGGCAGTCGAGGATCCGCACCAGATCGCCGGGTACGAAGCGGGGCGGCACGGCCGCTTCGGCGGGGCTGACGGTCACCCACTCGAGTTCCGGATGCAGGAGGGAAACCCGGCCGTGGCCCGGCCGCACCCAGGCCGGCCCGACCGGGCTGTCACGCCATCCCTCGGGCGCGAGCGCTCGGAGCGCCGCGATGCAGTCGCCGACCCGGCCGGCCGGCTCGAGCGTCGCGCGGAACTCCAGCAGTGTCTCGTCCTTGTAGTACCGGCCCAGGCTGGAAACATCCACGGCGCCGAACACGGCCAGCGCTCGGCCGAGCTGCTGTCCGACCTCGCCGGTCGGCGACGCGGCCCGGACCATGATCCGGAGAAAGGCCCGCCGGTAGCCGGGAAGGGAAGTCATCTCGGTTCCTCTCCACGGACGGCGACCACCGACCGTTGTCCGTCCATCGCGCCCGTTGTGCTTGACTGCGCCCATGATCTCGGAGAGCGGTGCGTGCCCGGTGCCGGACGGGGAATTGCACGTCGAGCGGAGCGGGGCCGGCCCGGCGCTGCTCCTGGTGCCCGGGGGAACCGGGGCGGCCGCCTCCTACCGGGCCCTCGCCGAGCAGCTCGCGAGCCACTACACCGTTCTCGGGTACGACCGGCGTGGGCACTTCGGCAGCACGGACTCCACGGACGGGCCGCTGACCGTCGCGCGGCACGCTGACGACGCGCGCGCCGTCGTCGAGCACTTCGGCTACAGCAAGGCTCTCGTGTTCGGCAGCAGCGCAGGCGGCCAGATCGGGCTGGAGCTCGCCGTCCGGCACCCGGACGTCGTCAGCGGGCTGGTCGTCCACGAGCCGCCTGCCGTGAACCTCCTGCCGGACGCCGACGAGTGGCTGGAGTTCGCCGAGGAGCAGGCCGCCCTCAGCGCGGACGGCGACGTCTTCGCGGCGTTCCAGGGGTTCCTCGGTTCCATCGCGGGCGCCGGGCTGCCCCCGCTGAAAACCGTGCGCCTGCCGCACGAACACGAGTGGCGCCTGCTGTTCGACCGCGAACTCGTCGGCTTCTACCGCTACCTGCCGGACATCGACGCTCTCCGCCGCGGCCCGGTGCCGATCGTTCTCACCGCGGGCGAAGGCAGCCGCGGCTACTACCACTACCGCCCGGCCCGCGCGCTCGCCCTCGAACTGGGCCTGCCGTTCGTCGAACTGCCCGGGGCGCACCTCGCCCCCCAGCGCAACGCGAAAGCGTTCGCCGAGGCTCTGAACACCGTTCTCGCCGACCTGGTCCTCTGACCACCACGCCGAAACCTGTCGAGTTCCTGTGAAAGCGGTCCGCGCGCCGAAACGCGCGCTATCCTGACTGCACACGGCCGGTGTCATCCTCCCCAGTTTCACACCGGCCGGTGCTCCGGCGCTTACCTCCCCCTCGGGCGCTGGAGCGAGGCCCCCGGGCCGCGCCTTCCTCCCCCAGTTTCGGCGCGGCCCGGGGGTCTTCTCACTTCTGCGAGCCGGGCGCGACCACGCGCACGCCGTCCTGCCACACCTCGCGGATCCGCCCCGGCAACGCGGCCAGGTCGTAGGCGTCGCCGGACACGACCACCAGGTCCGCGCGGAAACCCGGCTCCAGCCTGCCCAGCGAGTCGCCGAACCCGAGCAGCTCCGCGGCCGACGACGTGGACGCGGCGAGCACCTCGCCGGGGCTCATGCCGGCCGCCTGCATCAGCGGCAGCTCTTCGAGGTTCGTGCCGTGCGGGCCGACGCCGCTGTCGGTGCCCATCGCGATCTTCACCCCGGCTTCGACCGCGCGGCGCATCGACGACGCGTGCACCTCCGCCACGTCCTCGGCCTTGCGGATCATCTCGTCGGTCAGCGCCGCGCCCGCCCTGGCCGCGCGGATGACCGCGATCGGCGCGATCAGCGTCGGCACCAGCCACGTGCCGTGCGCGAGCATCAGTTCGATGGCCTCGTCGTCGAGGTAGATGCCGTGCTCGATGGACCGGATCCCGGCCCGCACCGCGTTCTTGATGCCCTCGGTGCCCTGCGCGTGCGCCATCACCGCCTTGCCCTGCATGGCGGCCTCGGCGACCAGGACGTCCAGCTCGGCCGGGGTGAACTGAGTGTGCCGCGGGTCGTCGCCGGGCGAGAGCACCCCGCCGGTCGTGCACACCTTGAGCACGTCGGCGCCCGCGCGCAGCAGCTCCCGCGCCGCCTTGCGCATCTCGTCCGGCCCGTCGACGACCGTGTGCGGGCGGCCGGGGTGCGGCAGCGTCAGCGGAACGCAGTGCCCCGAGGGCATCCAGTCGTCGCCGTGCCCGCCGGTCTGGCTGATGATGCCGATCGAGATCTCCAGCCGCGGGCCGCTGATCAGCCCGTCCGCCTGTGCCTTCTTGATGCCGAGGTCGGCGCCGCCCGCGTCGCGCACGGTGGTGATGCCCAGTTCGAGAGTGCTGCGCAGGTTCCGCGCCGCCTCGTAGAACTGGTAGGAAAACGGTTTCTGGAACAGCTTGATCAGGCTGATGTCGGACACCGTGACGTGCACGTGGCAGTCGAACAGCCCGGGCAGCAGCGTGGTGCCCGCGCAGTCGACGACCTCGTCGCCGTCCAGGCCGGTGCCGATCGCGGCGATGCGGCCGTCCTCGACCACCACGTCCGCGTCGAACGGGTCGCTGCCGGTGCCGTCGAAGACGCGGCCGCCTGCGAACAGGATCCGGGTCATGCGCGCGCTCCGCTCAACCGCCGCGCGGCCAGCGACGCGAGCAGCGCCGCGCCGTCGGCGACCACGCTGTCGTCGAACGATGCCTCCGGGGAATGGTTGTACGGCGCGGAGTCCGGGTCGTCGGCGAAGGTCGCCCCGAGGAACACGAACGCGCCGGGGACCCGGTCGAGCACGCGGGAGAAGTCCTCCGAACCGGTGACCGGATCCGGCGCCTCCGTGAACCGCTCCTCGCCGAACACCTCGCGCACCGTCTCGGCGACGAACTCGTGGCCGGCCGGGTCGTTGACGGTGACCGGGTACTCGGGCGAGTAGGTGACCTCGGCTTCCAGGCCGTGGGCGGCCGCGATGTCCCGGCACAGCGGGACGGCCAGCTCCGCGACCCGCTCCCGCGCCTCCTTCGAGAAGCTGCGGATGGTGGCCTCGAAGCGGGCTTCCGGCGGGATGATGTTGCGCTGGGTGCCCGCGTGGAACGTGCCGACGGTGACCACGACCGGGTCGAACACGCTGAACCGGCGGGTGACCATCGTCTGCAGCGCCGTCACCATCTCGCACGCGGCGGGCACCGGGTCGAGCGCCACGTGCGGCCGGGACCCATGCCCGCCTGCGCCGAGGACGCGGACGAACAACCCGTCGGCGGCGGCCATGATCGGGCCGGGGCGGGACACGAACCGGCCGCGCGGGATCATCGCCGACACCACGTGCAGCCCGTAGGCCTCGGCGACCGGGCGGCCCGCGGCGTCCAGGACGCCCTCGGCGATCATGTGCCCGGCGCCGTCGTGGCCCTCCTCGCCGGGCTGGAACATGAACACCACGTCCCCGGCCAGGCGGTCGCGGTGCGCGGACAGCAGCCGCGCGGCGCCGACGAGGCCGGCGGTGTGCAGGTCGTGCCCGCACGCGTGCATGCGCCCCTCGTGCCGCGAACTGAAGGCGGCGCCGGTGTTCTCGGTGACCGGCAGCGCGTCCATGTCGCCGCGCAGCAGCACGACATCGCCGTCGCCGCCCTGTCCGCGCAGCACCGCGGTGACCGACGAGAGCCCGGTGCCGGTGCTGATCTCCAGGGGCAGCCCGTCGAGGGCCTGGAGAACCGTCTCCTGGGTGCGGGGCAGGTCGAGGCCGAGTTCGGGCACCTGGTGGAGCGCGCGCCGCAGTGCCACGAGGTCGTCGGACATCGCGTGCGCGTCTTGCCTGAGATCCATTCCGGAAGCGTAACCGGAACGCGGGGTCTGCCCCAGCCACGCGAACACGGCCTCGCCCGGGCGATACACCCGTCCACCCCCGCGCACCTGCCGCGTCGCGATCTCGGGACCGGTCAGGTCGGCCGGCGCCGGGCCGATCGCGAGCGCGCCTGGGGCGAAACGCACCACCAGACCCGATTCCCGGGATTCGACGGTGCCGGTCAGCCGGTGGCCGATGAAACCGCACAGCGCATCGCGGTAGCCAGGTGCGCCGAAGCGCGTGGTGATTTCGCCGGTGTCGACCACCGGCCACACGGAGACGGTGCGAGAAGGTACTCCGCCACGCGGTCATCCTGACACAGGGGACGAATCCGGCAACCGTTGTCAACATTGGCACACGGGGGATAACTTTCCGACCATGACCGCCCCGTCGTCGATGACCGCCCGGCTCGACCGGTTGCCCGTCACGCGCTTCCACCGCCTGCTCATCGCCGTCGTCGGGGTGGCGACCTTCTTCGACCTCTACGACCTCTTCCTCGCCAGCACCGTGAGCACCGTGCTGTCCAAGGAGTTCGGCGTCTCCGGCGCGGAAACCAAGCCGCTGCTGGCGTCGGCCTTCCTCGGCGCCTTCATCGGCGCCGTGACGCTCGGCAGGCTCGCCGACCGCATCGGCAGGCGCCGCGCCTTCCTGCTCACCCTCAGCGTCTACTCGCTGTTCACGCTGCTCGGCGCGTTCTCCACGGACGTGTGGATGCTGGCGGTCTGCCGGTTCGTCGCGGGCATCGGCATCGGCGCGGAACTGCCCCTCGCCGACGCCTACCTCGCCGACCTGCTGCCCGCGCACGCCCGCGGCAAGGCCACCGCCTGGGCCTACACCATCGGCTTCTGCGGCGTCCCCGCCGCCGGGTTCCTCGCGCGCGGCCTGGTCGGCGAGGCGCCGTTCGGCGTCGACGGCTGGCGCTGGCTCTTCGTGATCGGCGCGCTCGGCGCGGCGATCGTGTGGGTGCTTCGCACCGGTCTGCCCGAATCGCCCCGGTGGCTGATCGCGCAGGGACGGCACGCCGAGGCCGAGGAAGTCGTGCAGCGCCTGGAAAAATCCGCGCGCACCACGCTCGACGTGCCACCGGCGAGCCACGAAGAAGCCCAGCCGCAACGGTTCCGCGCGCTGTTCCGCAAGCCGTGGCGCACGCGGACCGCGATGCTGTCCGCGTTCCAGGTCCTGCAGGTCTTCGGCTACTACGGCTTCGGCTCGCTGGTGCCGATCATCCTCACCGCCAAGGGGTTCGACGTCGCCCACTCGCTGACGTTCAGCGCGCTGTCGTTCCTGGGCTACCCGATCGGCTCCGCGCTGTCGATCCCACTGATGGACCGCTGCCAGCGCAAGTGGCTCATCGTCGCCGCCGCGGCGGGCATGGCGGTCTTCGGGCTCGCGTTCGGCTACTCCACCGGCGGCGCGGCCATCGCGATCCTCGGCTTCTGCTACACCGCGGTCAGCAACGTGTTCTCCAACGCCTACCACGCCTACCAGGCGGAGATCTTCCCGACGAGCCTGCGCGCGTCCGCCGCCGGCTCGGCCTACTCGCTGTCCCGCCTGGCGACCGCCGCGATGCCGTACCTGCTGCTGCCGCTGCTGGAAGCCAAGGGCGCGACCGCGGTGTTCGTGGTGGTCGCGCTGGCGATGGTGCTGCTCATCCTGATCACCGCGGTGTTCGGCCCGCGCACCACCGGCCGGTCGGTCGACGAGATCGCCGGCGAGGCGGTCACAGCCAGTCGTCCGGGCCGGCCCAGCTGAGCACGTCCGCCTTGACCGGCGCGGCGCCGGTGTACTGGCCGCGGTAGAACAGCAGCGGCCGCCCGTTCGACGCCTCCCCCAGCGCCGTCACGCGCCCGACCACGACGAAGTGGTCGCCCGCCTCGAACACGGTCTCCACCGCGCAGTCCACCCAGGTCAGCGCGTCCTCCAGCACCGGGCAGCCGGACGGCGCGGGCTCCCACTCGACGGCCGCGAACTTGTCCGCGCCGCGCGCCCCGAACACCGCGCTGACCCGGTGCTGCCCCTCCGCCAGGACGTTGACCGCGAACCGCCCGCTGCGCTCGATCGCCGGCCACGTCCGCGATTTGCGGGCGGGGCAGAACAGCACCAGTGGCGGGTCCAGCGACAGCGCCGCGAACGACTGGCACGCGAACCCGGCGGGCTCGCCGTCGTCCATCGTGGTCACCACGGTGACCCCGGTGGCGAAGTGCCCGAGCACCTGGCGGAAGCGCGCCGGCTCGATCGCGGACGAGATCACTTCTGCATCCCGACGCTGAAGTCGTGGCCCCACAGGCTCACCGCCGTGCTCTCGCGCGCGATCCACGACTCGTCGTCGACCTGGCGGCCCTCGCACCCGAACTCGACGTCGAACCCGCCCGGCGTCTTCATGTAGAACGACAGCATCAGGTCGTTCACGTGCCGCCCCAGGGTCGCCGACATCGGCACGTTGCGCCGCTTCGCGCGGTCCAGCGCCAGCCCGACGTCGTCGGTGTTCTCCACCTCGACCATCAGGTGCACGATCCCGCTCGGCGTCGGCATCGGCAGGAACGCCAGGCTGTGGTGGCGCGGGTTGCAGCCGAAGAACCGCAGCCACGCCGGCGGCCCGTCGGCCGGGCGGCCGACCATCTGCGGCGGCAGGCGCATCGAGTCGCGCAGCCGGAAGCCGAGCACATCGCGGTAGAACCGCAGCGCCGCGTCGTCGTCGTGGGTGGACAGCACCACGTGCCCGAGGCCCTGCTCGCCGGCGACGAACCGGTGCCCGTACGGGCTCACCACGCGCCGGTGCTCCAGCGCGACGCCGTGGAACACCTCCAGGGTGTTGCCGGACGGGTCGTCGAAGCTGATCAGCTCGGTGACGCGCCGCTCGGCCAGCACCTCGGCGCTGCCCTCCTTGTACGGCACGCCGTTGGCGTCCAGCCGCGCCCGCACCTCGTCCAGCTCGGCGGCGTTGGCGGCCTCCCAGCCGGCCACCGCGAGCCGGTCGCTCTCCCCCGGCACGATCACCAGCCGCGCCGGGAAGTCGTCCATCCGCAGGTAGAGCGCGTCCGGGTGCGAGCCCTTGCCCTCGACCATGCCGAGGACCTTGAGCCCGTACTCGCGCCAGGCGGCCATGTCGGTCGCCTCGATGCGCAGGTACGCCAGTGAGCGGATGCCCATCTCATTCACCTCGCAGGAAGTCGAGGGCCAGGCGGTTGAACTCGTCGAACTTCTCGACCTGGGCCCAGTGTCCACACCGGCCGAACACGTGCAGCTGCGCGCGCGGGATCGTCTTGAGCGCGACCAGCGCGCCGTCGAGGGGGTTGACGCGGTCCTCGCGGCCCCAGATCAGCAGCACGCGTTGCCGCAGCTTGTAGGCGTCCCGCCAGAGCATGCCCTGCTCGTAGTCCGCGCCGGCGAAGGACGCGCCCATCGCGCGCATCGCCGCGAGCGACTCGGGCGTGCTCGCGTTGGCGTAGCGTTCCTCGACCAGCTCGTCGGTGATCAGCGCCGGGTCGAACACCATGAGCCGCAGGAACGCCGCGAGCTTCTCCTTGCTGGGCCCCGGTGGCGCGGCGAACCGGCCGAGCGCCTTGACCCCCTCGGTGGGGTCCGGCGCGAACAGGTTGGTGCTCAGCCCGCCCGGCCCCATCAGCACGAGCCGCCCGGCGCGGTCCGGGTGGTCCAGCGCGAGCCGGACCGCGGTGCCGCCGCCGAGCGAGTTGCCGACCAGGTGCGCCTTGCCGACCCCCAGCGCGTCGAGCAGGCCGACGACCGCGGTCGAGCTGTGGGTGAAGTACTGCGGGTGCTCGGTCGGTTTGTCCGACTTGCCGAACCCGGGCTGGTCGACCGCGAGGACCCGGTAGGACTTGGCGAACACCTCGATGTTGCGGGAGAAGTTGCTCCACGCCGAGGCGCCCGGCCCGCCGCCGTGCAGCATCACCACGGTTTCCGCGTGCTCGGCGCCGGCTTCGTGGTAGTGCAGCCGCAGGCCCCCGCCGACCTCGGCGTACTTGCCCTCGGTCACGTCACACCATCGCATTCTCGACGGGCACGCCGAATTCGCCGTTGCCGTACATGATGTAGGCGCGTTCCGGGTCGTTCGCCGCGTGCACGCGGCCGGCGTGCGCGTCGCGCCAGAACCGCTGGATCGGCGTGCCCCGCTTGAGCGCCCGGCCGCCGGAGTTCTCGAAGAGCCGGTCGATGGCGGCGATCGCGCGTTCGGTGCCGCGCACCTGGTCGCGCCGCACCCGCAGCCGCGTGGCGAACGGCAGCTTCTCGCCGCGGCACGCCAGCTGGTACAGCTCGTCGATGTTGCGGGTCAGCTGCAGCCACGCGGCGTCGATCTCGCTGGCCGCCTCGGCGACCCGCACCTTCGCGAAGGGGTCCTCTTTGGACTGCTCGCCCATGTAGGCGGCGCGCACCCGGTTGCGCTGGTGCTCCACGTGCGCCTCGTACGCGCCCTGCGCCATGCCGATGATCGGCGCGGTGATCGTCGACGGGTGCACGGATCCGTACGGCAGCTTGAACAACGGCCCCGGGTTGATCTGCTGCCCCGGGGTGCGGCACTTCGAGGTGGCCTGGAAGCTCAGCGCGCGGTGCGCCGGGACGAACGCGTCCTCGACGATGATGTCGTTGCTGCCGGTGCCGCTCAGGCCGACGGTGTCCCAGACGTCCTCGATCCGGTAGTCGCTGATCGGCAGCAGGTAGGTGCAGAAGTCGACCGGCTTGCCCTCGGCGTCGAAGGCGGGCGCGCCGAGGAACACCCAGGTCGCGTGGTCGCAGCCGGAGGAGAAGCTCCACCGGCCGGTCAGCCGGTACCCGCCGTCGACGACGGTGGCCTTGCCCATCGGCGCGTAGGACGACGAGATGCGCACGTCGACGTCCTCGCCCCACACGTCCTGCTGCGCCTGCGGCTCGAACAGCCCGAGGTGCCACGGGTGCACCCCGAGGATCGAGGCGACCCAGCCGGTGGACCCGCACGCGCTCGCCAGCAGCTTCACCGCGGTGTAGAAGGTCACCGGGTCGGCCTCGTAGCCGCCGAAGGTCTTCGGCTGCAGCAGCTTGAAGAACCCGGTCTCCTGCAGCGATTTGATCGACTCGTCCGGAATGCGCCGCGCGTCCTCGGTCTCCTGGGCCCGCTCCCGCAGGACGGGAAGCAGTTCCCGGACCCCGGCCAGCACCCCGCGACCATCCTGATCGGTCATCTGCACGCCCCGTCCGTCATGTCTTTTCTCGGTCATCAGCAAGACTAGAACACGTTCTCGTTTTTGTCATCAGTCGGGCCGTCGAGCTGCGGAAATTCCCGCTCTGCGGCCGGAAAACACGCAGTCGGCGAGCGAGAGCCCGCTCACATAGGACCTGGAACAGATTCCCACCGCGGACCGGCCCGCCGCGTACAGCCCGGCGATGCCGGCGCCGTCGGCGCCCCGCACCTGGCCGGTCGACTCGTCCACCACGAGCCCGCCGAGCGTGAGCATCGGGCACGGGAAACCCAGGCTGGGCTTGATGGAGACGTCGATCAGCGAGAACGGCGCCGTCCGCACCGGCCGCACGTACTCGGCCGGCTTGCCCGCCGGGTCCGCGGCGCCTGCGTCCGCGGCCGCGTTGTAGGCCTCGACGGTGGCGGCCAGCCCGGCCGGGTCGACCCCGGCCTTGCACGCCACCTCCTCCAGGGTCGCCGCGGACACCCGGCCGCGTTGCAGCAGGTAGCGGGCCTGCAGCCACTGGAACCACTGGCTCTCCCGCCGCGCGGTGCGGCGTGCCTCGGCGATCGTCTCGGCGTCGGCGAGCAGCCAGCCCTTGCCGTCGTGCTTGCCGATCATCACCTCGCCGATCGCGGCGCCGTAGCGGGACTCGTCGATGATCCGCCGCCCGGCCTGGTCGACCAGGACACCCTTGAGCATCGCGCTGGGCGGCGTGACGAACCGCCACGCCGAGATCCGGTGCATCTCGCCGGTCACCGCGCCCACCGCGGTGCCGAGCCCTATGCCGGACCCGTCGTCGGCGATCGTGCCCAGCGCCAGCCCGCCGCGGTAGGCCGGGGCGTGCTCACGCACCAGCGCGCGGTTGAAGATGAACCCGCCCGCCGCGATCACGACCCCGCGCCGAGCGGTGAGTTCCACATCGCGCGCGTACCGCCGCTCCAGCCGCTCGATCCGGTGCTGCAGCGCTTTGCGCACGCTCGGCACGTAGATCCCGGGCTTCGCGGCGTACCGCGCCATGCGGGCGTGCGCGGCGCGGACCCGGGCGGGCGCGTCGCGCAGCGTGCGGACCCGGACGCCGGTCACGACGCCGTTCTCGACGATCAGCGACTCGGCACGGGTGCCGGGCAGGACCCGCACGCCACGCTGACGCGCCGCCTGCGCCAGCCGGGCGAACAGCAGCTTGCCCGACGTGCCCGGCCCCTTCGTGCGGTGGCCGCGCGCGGCCGGTTTGGCCAGCTCGCGGAACCCGCCGGCGGACTCGCTGCCCGAGTAGTACAGGTAGTAGTCGTCGTTGGGGTAGGACGTCTTGTACGGGCACAGGCTGCCCTCGAACGGCACGCCGTTGCGCTCCAGCCACTCGATCATCGCCGGGCTGGAGTCGCAGAAGCGCCGCAGCGTCTCCTCCGACACCGCCTCGCCGACCTCGAGCCGCAGGTAGTCGTACATCGCGTCGGCCGAGTCGTCGACCCCGGCCTCCCGCTGCTGGGCGGTGCCCCCGCCCGCGTAGACGATGCCGCCGCTCAGCGCGGTCGCCCCGCCACCGCCGAAGCGGTCCAGCACGAGCACGTCCGCGCCCGCGTCGGCGGCCTCGATCGCCGCGCAGGCGCCCGCCGCCCCGAACCCGATCACGATCACATCCGCCGTCTGGTTCACACCCGCTACCCTAGAACTGAAACACGTTCTCGTCTATCGTGACGGACGAGGCGGCGAACAGGCGCTCAGCGAAGTGGAACACGTTCCAGCGGAGGTGGCATGACCGACGAGTTCGACGTCGTGGTGGTGGGCAGCGGCGCCGCCGGCATGACCGCCGCCCTCGCGGCCGCCGACGCCGGCCTCTCCGTCGTGGTGATCGAGAAGGCCGCCAGGTTCGGCGGGTCCACGGCCCGATCGGGTGGCGGGGTGTGGATCCCGGGCAACGAGGCGTTGCGCGCGGCCGGTGTCGAGGACACGCCGGAGGCGGCGCGGGCCTACCTCGACGCCATCGTCGGCGACGTCGTGCCGGCCGAGCTGCGCCAGGCCTTCCTCGACCACGGCCCCGAGGTGGTGTCGTTCGTGCACCGGGTCACGCCGCTGCGGCTGCAGTGGGTGCCCGGCTACTCCGACTACCACCCCGAAGCCCCCGGCGGGCGGGCCGGCGGCCGGTCGGTCGAGCCGAAGCCGTTCGACGGCAAGCGGCTCGGCGACGAACTCCACAACCTGGAACCGCCCTACAGCGGCGCGCCGCTCGGTGTGCCGATCACCCAGGCGGACTACCGCTGGCTGAGCCTGCTCGCCCGCCACCCCAAGGGCGCGCTGCGGGTCCTGCGCATCGGCGGGCGGTGGCTCACCGGGCTGGCGCGCGGCAGGCGGCTGCTGTCGATGGGCCAGGCCCTGGCCGCCGGGCTGCGCGCCGGGCTGCTCCGCGCGGGCGTGCCGGTGTGGCTGGACACGCCGCTGGCCGACCTGGTCACCGAGGACGAGCGGGTCACCGGGGTGGTGATCCGGCGGGACGGGCGGGAGGAGACCGTGCGGGCGCGCCTGGGGGTCGTGCTCGCCGCGGGCGGGTTCGAGCACAACGAGGAGATGCGCGCGAAGTACCAGCGCAGTCCCATCGGCACCGAGTGGACCGTGGGCGCGAAGGCCAACACCGGCGACGCGATCCTGGCCGGGCTCAAGCTCGGCGCGTCGGTGGCCCTGATGGACGACGCCTGGTGGGGCCCGACGATCCCGCTGACCGGCGGGCCGTGGTTCGCGCTAGCCGAGCGGTCCCGGCCGGGCTGCATCCTGGTCAACGCGCGCGGCGAGCGGTTCGTCAACGAGTCCGCGCCCTACGTCGAGGCCGTGCACGCGATGTACGGGCCGGGCGACGGGCCCGGCGAGAACATCCCCACCTGGCTGGTGTTCGACCAGCGCTACCGCGACCGGTACATGTTCACCGGCGTCGGGCCGCGGCAGAAGCTGCCCGGCCGCTGGTTCAAGGCCGGGATCGTGGCCAAGGCGGCCACGCTGGGGGAACTGGCCGCCCGCATCGAGGTGCCGACCGCGGCGCTGGAAGCCACCGTCGAGCGGTTCAACGGCTTCGCCCGGCGCGGCGTCGACGAGGACTTCCAGCGCGGGCGCAGCGCCTACGACCACTACTACGGCGACCCCCGCCACAAGCCGAACCCGAGCCTCGGCCCGCTCGACAAGGCCCCGTTCTACGCGGTCAAGATCGTGCCCGGTGACCTGGGCACGAAGGGCGGGCTGCGCACCGACACCCACGCCCGCGTGCTGCGCGAGGACGGGTCGGTGATCCCCGGGTTGTACGCGGCCGGGAACACCAGCGCCGCGGTCATGGGACACACCTACGCCGGGCCGGGCGCCACGATCGGGCCGGCGATGGTTTTCGGGTTCCTTGCCTCACGCCACCTGGCCACCCAGAATCGCACTGGAGGTCGATGATGACTGAAGTCCGCACGATCGACGCGGGTGCGCCGCCGGCGCGGTTCGCGCGCGGCTGGCACTGCCTGGGGCTGGCCGAGACGTTCCGCGACGGGAAACCGCACGCCGTCAACGCGTTCGGCACCAAGCTCGTGGTGTTCGCGGGCGAGGACGGCAAGCTCAACGTCCTCGACGCCTACTGCCGCCACATGGGCGGGGACCTGAGCCAGGGCAGCGTCAAGGGCAACGAGGTGGCCTGCCCGTTCCACGACTGGCGCTGGGGCGGCAACGGCAAGTGCGTGTCGATCCCCTACGCCAAACGGGTTCCGCTGCGTGCCCGCACCCGGTCGTGGATCACGCTGGAGGAGAACAAGCAGCTGTTCGTGTGGCACGACCCGCAGGGCAACCCGCCGCCGCCGGACGTCGTGATTCCGCGCATCGACGGCATCTTCAGCGGCGAGTGGAGCAACTGGACGTGGGACTCGGTGCTGATCGAGGGGTCCAACTGCCGCGAGATCATCGACAACATGGTCGACATGGCCCACTTCTTCTACATCCACTACGCGTTCCCGACGTACTTCAAGAACGTGTTCGAGGGCCACATCGCCACGCAGTACCTCAACACCAAGGGGCGGCCGGACGTCGGGATGGCGTCCAACTACGGCGGCGAGGACAACCTGCTGCGCTCGGAAGCCTCGTACTTCGGGCCGTCGTACATGATCAACACGCTGCTGAACACGTACAAGGGCTTCGAGATCGAGAACGTGCTGATCAACTGCCACTACCCGGTGACGCCGACCTCGTTCGTGCTGCAGTGGGGGGTCAGCGTGAAGAAGCTGCCGGGCGTGTCGGACGAGCAGGCGGACAAGATCGCCGGCAAGTTCGCCAAGAGCATCGGCGTGGGTTTCCTGCAGGACGTGGAGATCTGGAAGAACAAGACCCGCATCGACAACCCGCTGCTGTGCGAGGAGGACGGCCCGGTCTACCAGCTGCGCCGCTGGTACGAGCAGTTCTACGTGGACGTCGAGGACGTCACCGAGGACATGACGCGGCGCTTCGAGTTCGAGGTGGACACCACCAAGGCCAACGAGGTGTGGGCGCGGGAGGTGGCCGAGAACCTGGCCCGGCAGCAGGAGGCGGGGGTCGCGGGATGACCACCGCCGAGCGCACCGAGTTCCTGGCCGGCGGCCTGCGGCCGCACGCGTGCGCGTCGTGCGGCACGCGGGTGCTGGTGAAGAAGAACAGCGTCAAGCACACCAGCATCCAGTGGACGACCGACGCGGGCAGCTGCCCGGTGTTCGCGCAGGAGGTGGCCGAGGGGCGCAACACCGCGCTGCTGGACACCTGCCCGAAGCTGGTGGACAGCATCGACGCGGCGGTGCGGGACGGGGAGTTCGGGGTTCTCGATGCCGGATAGCTACACCCTGACCGTCGCCGAGGTGATCGCGGAAACGGCCGAGGCGTCGTCGATCGTGTTCGACGTGCCCGCCGAGCACGCTTCGACGTTCGCGTACCGGCCGGGGCAGTTCCTGACGTTGCGCGCGGGCGAGGCGGCGCGGTGCTACTCGTTGTCCAGCGCACCGCACGAGGGCTCGCGGCTCAAGGTGACGGTGAAGCGCACCGAGGGCGGGTACGGGTCGAACTGGTTGTGTGACAACGTCTCTGCTGGTTCCACTGTGGACGTCCTGGCCCCGGCGGGGGTGTTCACGCCCGAATCGCTGGACGCCGACCTGCTGTTGATGGCCGGCGGCAGCGGCATCACGCCGGTGATGTCCATCCTGAAGTCCGCGCTGGCCTCCGGCGGCGGTCGGATCGTCCTGGTCTACGCCAACCGCGACGAGTCGTCGGTGATCTTCGCGTCCGAGCTGGCCGCGCTGGCACGGGAGCACCCGGAGCGGCTGGTGCTGGTGCACTGGCTGGAAAGCGTGCAGGGTTTGCCGTCGGTGACGCAGCTGCGTGAGCTGGTCCGGCCGTACGCGGAGTTCGAGGCGTTCCTGTGCGGGCCCGAGGCGTTCATGGCGGCCGGGAAGCAGGCGTTGAAGGACCTCGGGGCGCCGCGCAAGCGGATCCACCTGGAGCGGTTCGTGTCGCTGGGCGGGAACCCGTTCGAGGACGCCGAAGACGAGGCAGCCGCAGTGCCTTCTCAGGAGGCCGGGACGACGGCCTTGTCGGTGGATCTGGACGGCTCGCAGCACTCGTTCACCTGGCCGCGGCAGGAGAAGCTGCTGGACTTCCTGCTGGCCCGCGGGCTGGACGCGCCGTACTCGTGCCGCGAGGGCCAGTGCAGCGCGTGCGCGTGCCGGATCGTCGCCGGCGAGGTGAAGATGCTGAACAACGAGGTCCTGGATTCCGAGGACATCGCCGACGGCATCGTGCTGGCGTGCCAGTCGGTACCGTTGACCGACGAGGTGTCGGTCACCTACGAGTAGGAGTTGCCGCGTTGCCCATCGATCCCGACGTCGCCATCGGTGCCGAGCTCGACGAGCTGACGTTCGCCTGGACGCCGTCCGACGTGCTGCTCTACCACCTGGCCCTGGGCGCGGGCGCCCGGCCGGCCGACCCGCGGGAGCTGCGCTACACCTACGAACGGGACCTGCGGGTGCTGCCGACGTTCGCGACGGTGGCGGCGAACCTGCGCATCTACGAGCCGCCCGCCGTGTCGTTCCCGGGCATCGAGGTCGACCTGGCGAAGGTGGTGCACGGGACGCAGGCGGTGGCCGTGCACCGGCCGATCCCGGTCGAGGGCAAGGCGGTCGCGCGGACGCGGATCGTGGACGTGCTGGACAAGGGCACGGCGGCGGTGATCGTCAACGAGACGTCGGTGGTGTCGACGGACGGGGCGCCGTTGTGGACGGCGCGGTCGAGCATCTTCGCCCGCGGCGAGGGCGGGTTCGGCGGTTCGCGGGGTTCTTCTTCGCGGGTGGAACCGCCGGAGCGCGAGCCGGACGCGGTGATCGACACGCCGACCTTGCCGCAGCAGGCGCTGATCTACCGGCTGTGCGGCGACCGGAACCCGCTGCACATCGACCCGGAGTTCGCCCGGTCGGCGGGGTTCGAGGCGCCGATCCTGCACGGGTTGTGCACGTACGGGATGGTCGCCAAGGCCGTCACGGACGCCCTGCTGGACGCCGACGTCACGCGGGTGGGTTCGTTCTCCGCGCGGTTCGCGGGGATCGTGCTGCCCGGGGAGACGCTGCGGACGCGGGTGTGGCGTACGGACGAGGGCCTGGCGCTGACGACGACGGCCGTGGAGCGGGGCGCGCCGGTACTGGCGGACGCGCTGCTCACAAGCCGCTGACCAGCATGTAGGCCATGCCGACGCCCATCAGGGCGCGGCAGACCTGGCGGACCGCGCGGTGGTCGCGCAGGCTTTCGGTGCGGGCCCAGCGCGCGCCGAGGATGCCGGAGCGGACGCTGTCGACGGCGAAGTAGCCGATGGCGGCCAGCGCCAGCACGGGCCAGGCGAGCTGGCCGGGTGTCATCGCCATCCAGGGGCCGTCGCCGTGGCCTGGCATCGCGGTGATCATGTACAGCATCGCCGCGGCGGACACCAGGTGGTGCACGGCGCAGCACCGCCGCCCCCGCAACGCGGCGACGAGGAACCACCCGGCCGTCAGGACCAGGATGGCCTGCCACCCGGCCGCCGGGATGGGCCCTCCGAGCGGTGAGACCATCGCGAGCATCGCCAGGACCATCAGCAACTCGGCGACGTCCTGCTGGCGGGTGTCCGGGGTGGTCGTGAGGGCGTCCAGGCGCACCAGCCGGACCACGCTGGGCACGGCGAGCAGCGCGAACGCCACCGTCAGGCTCCACGCAACCAGGACCGGTATCTGCACGTCCTCAAGTTCGCCCATGAACGCCGGGTGCGCTAGAGGTCATCGAGGTGAATTCCACACCGCGAGACGGCGCAACCCGTGGGCGTCGCGCAAGGGGGAGACCGGGTGGAGCCTGCCGACACGGCCCGCGGAAGCGCGGGAGGGTGCCTTCGCGCGGTGCTCTATGCCCTCATCGGGTTCGCGTGGTTCTTCGCGGCGCAGAACGCCGTGTGGTGGTACGCGCGGGCGTGCCACTCGAATCCCATGCCCGGCGTGATACTCGTTCTTGGGCCCGCGTTGCTGGTCGACTGGATCGTCATGGTGCTCGCCGTGTGGGGGCTGCGCGAGCTGCACCACCGGCTGCGGCCGCGCCTGGGCTGGTGGACGCCGGTGGTGCTGCTGGTGGTGGTCCTGCTGGTCACCTGGCTCTATTGGGTCGCGAACATCCCACTGTTCGTCTTCCCACCCGGCCTGGAGCCCACGTGCTACCCGGACGGGTGGCCCGCCTGGATTCCGGTCCCCGGGTACTGAAAATCGCCGGTGTTTCGGCCCCTCTGTGACGGGAACCACACAGAGTAGGCGACGTCAGGAAAGGACGAAGGACGATGCCGGCCACCGAACCGATCACCGACCAATCCGTCATCGAGGACACCACGTTCGACACCACCGACCTGGTGGACGACGAGAGCCACCTCATCCGCGGCTACGACTGAGCCAGCACCAGCCCGCTGGTCGGCACGCCGGTACCGGCCGTCACCAGCACGTGCGACACCGACGGCACCTGGTTGCACGACGTGCCGCGGATCTGGCGGACCCCCTCGGCGATGCCGTTCATCCCGTGGATGTACGCCTCGCCGAGCTGCCCGCCGTGCGGGTTCAGCGGCAGCGAGCCGTCCAGTTCGAGCGCTCCGGACGCCACGAAACCGGGCGCCTCGCCGCGGCCGCAGAACCCCAGCTCCTCCAGCTGCATCAGCACGTACGGCGTGAAGTGGTCGTAGAGCACCGCGACGTCCATGTCGGACGGGCCCGCCCCGGCCTGCGCCCACAGCTGCCGCGCGACCACGCCCATCTCCGGCAGGCCCGCGAGCTCGTCCCGGTAGTAGCTGGTCATGATGTACTGGTCCGGCCCGCTCCCCTGCGCCGCCGCGGCGATCAGCGCGGGCGGGTGGCGCAGGTCGCGGGCCCGCGCGGCACTCGTGATCACCAGCGCGACCCCGCCGTCGGACTCCTGGCAGCAGTCCAGCAACCGCAGCGGTTCGGCGATCCACCGCGACGCCTGGTGCTCCGCCAGCGTGATCGGCTTGCCGTGGAACCACGCCGCCGGGTTCGTCGCCGCGTGCTTGCGGTCCAGCACCGCCACCCGGCCGAAGTCCTCGGTCGACGCGCCGTACTCGTGCAAGTAACGCTGCGCCACCATCGCCACCGTGGCCGCCGGCGTGGCCAGCCCCATCGGATAGTGGAACGCGTTGTCCACCCCGGAGGAGTTCACCTGCCCCGCCGCCGCGGACGACACCTGCCCGAACCGGTGCCCGGACCGCTCGTTGAACGCCCGGTACGCCACCACCACCTCGGCCACCCCGGTCGCGACCGCCATCGCCGCCTGCTGGACCGTCGCCGCCGCCGCGCCGCCGCCGTAGTGCACCCGGCTGAAGAACGTCAGCTCCGGGATGCCCAGCTCCCGCGCCACCGCGATCTCGGCGTTGCCGTCCATCGTGAACGACACCAGGCCGTCCACATCGGACGGCCGCAACCCGGCGTCGTCCAGTGCCGCGCGCACCGCCTCGGCCGCCAGCCGCAGCTCGCTGCGTCCCGAGTCCTTCGAGAACTCCGTCGCGCCGATCCCGGCGATCGCCGCCTTGCCCGACAGTGTCATGCCGCCAGCTCCACGGTCACCGTCCCGCTCACGTGCGCCCCCAGCTGCCCGGTCCCGGTCACCTCGACGACCGCGACCCGCCCCTCAACCGACGCGACCCGCCCGGTGAACACCAACCGGTCCCCCGCATAGCACGGCACGCCCAGCTTGATCTTGATCGACTTCACCAGCGCGTCCGGCCCCGCCCAGTCCGTCACGAACCGCTGCACCAGCCCGGTGTCGGTGAGGATGTTGAGGAAGATGTCCTTCGACCCGCGCGCGACCGCGGCGTCCCGGTCGTGGTGCACGTCCTGAAAGTCCCGCGTCGCCAGCGCGGTGCTGATCACGAACGTCGGCGTGACGTCGAAGACCAGCTCGGGCAGCTCGGTTCCGGCGGCGGTCATCGCGCCACCCGCCAGGCCGGCAACGTCAGATCGTCGTCCACCTTCAGGAACGCCGCGGTCACCGGCAGTCCGATGTGGACCTCCGCGGGATCGGCCCCGACCAGTTCGCCCAGCATCCGCACCCCCTCCTCCAGCTCGACCAGCGCGATCACGAACGGCAGCTGCTTGCCCGGCACCGCGGGCCGGTGGTGCACCACGTAGCTGTAGACCGTGCCGCGCCCGCTCGCCACCACCCAGTCCGGCTTCGCGTCCAGGTCGCCGTCCGGCGGCATCGGCCCCGGCGGGTGCCGCAGCACGTCGCCCCAGCGCTGGATCCGCAACTCGCCGGCCTTCGCGCCCTCCCAGAAGAACTCGGTGTCCCGGCTGATCACCGGCCGCAGCGCGCCCCGCGCGGAGGGCGGCGGGGCGAACTTCAGCACCCGGAACAGCATCTCGGCGACCAGTTCGTCGCCGACGTACCAGGACGTGCGGGTGGTGACGAACCAGCCCTCGCCCAGCGCGGTCCGCTTCGGCCCCACGACCGACTCCAGCGCCGTCGACGCCGACACGTGCTCGCCGACGCGCAGGTAGCGGTGGTAGGTCTGCTCGGAGTTCGTCGCGACCACCGACGTGTAGCCGGCCTCGTCGAGCACGGCCATCATCGCGCCCAGCGGGTCGTCCGCCGCGCGCTGCCCGTGCAGGCCGTTCATCGTCCACACCTGCACCATGGCCGGCGGCGCGACGCCCTCGGCGTACCGCGGGTTGGCGTCGCCGATCGCCTCGACCCAGTTGTTGATCATCGCCTGGTTCACCGGATCACGGGCCGGGCGGCGCGCCGACTCGCCCTGCGCGCGGATCCGGGCGGCCGCCTCCTCGACGCTCATCGCGGCACCCTCGGCAATCCCAGTCCGGCCGTCGCGATCAGCTCGCGCTGGATCTCGTTCACGCCACCCCCGAAAGTGAGCACGATGTTGCGCCGCGCCAGCACGTCCAGCCACTCGGCGAGCGCGGCGGTGCCCGGATCGGACAGATCCCCGTGCCGGGCCACGATCTCCTCGACCAGCCGCGCCACCCGCTGGATGCGGTCCGAGCCGAACACCTTGGTCGCCGAGGCGTCCGCGACGTCCAGCTCCGCGGCCGCGACCTGCCAGTTGAGCAGCTCGTTGATCCGCACCACGGCGAGCGTCTCGCCCAGCGCCCGCCGCACGTCGGGCTCGCCGAGCAGATCGCGCTCCGCGGCCCAGGCCCGCACCCGGTCGTAGAGCCCGCCGATCCGCCCGGCCGGGCCGAGCATGACGCGCTCGTGGTTGAGCTGCGTGGTGATCAGCTTCCAGCCCTGGTTCTCCTCGCCCACCCGCATCGACACCGGGACCCGGACATCGGAGTAGTACGTGGCGTTGACGTGGTGCGCGCCGTCGCAGGTGATGATCGGCGTCCACGAGTAGCCGGGGTCGCCGGTGTCGACGATCAGGATCGAGATGCCCTTGTGCTTGGGCGCGTCCGGGTCGGTGCGCACCGCGAGCCAGACGTAGTCGGCGTCGTGCCCGCCGGTCGTGAAGATCTTCTGCCCGTTGACCAGGTAGGAATCGCCGTCGCGGACCGCGGTGGTGCGCAGGGACGCGAGGTCGGTGCCCGCGTCGGGCTCGGTGTAGCCGATCGCGAAGTGCACCTCCCCGGCGAGGATCTTCGGCAGGAAGAACGCCTTCTGCTCGGGCGTGCCGTACTCCTGCAGGGTGGGCCCGACGGTCTGCAGCGTCACCGACGGCAGCTGCACGTCGGCGCGCGCGGCCTCGTCGGCGAAGATGTGCTGCTCCAGGTCGCCGAACCCGCCGCCGCCGTACTCCTCGGGCCAACCGACTCCGAGCCGCCCGTCGCTGCCCATGCGGCGCACGATGCGGCGGTAGACCTCGCCGTGCCGCTCGCGCAGCAGCGCCTGCCGCTCCTCCGGCGTGATCAGCCCGGCGAAGTACTCGCGCAGCTCATCCCGCAGTTTCCGTTGCGGCGCGGTCAGTTCGATGTGCATCAGGCCTCCACCAGGTCGCCGAGCCGGTCCAGCCGCTCGCTCGCGCCGCCGGTCAGCGCGGCGAGCTCCTTGACCAGCCCGTAGTGGCGGTGCAGCGGGTAGGTGATGTCGACGCCGAGACCGCCGTGCAGGTGGTGGCACACCGCGAGCGCCTTGGGCGCCTCCTCGGCGAGCCAGTACGCGGCGACCGCCAGGTCCTCGTCCGCGTCGAGCCCCTCGGCGAGCCGCCACACCGCGGACAACGCGGCCAGGTGCAGCGTGCGGGAGGCGATGTAGACGTCCGCGATCTGCTGCGCCACCGCCTGGAACGTCGCAAGTGGACGGCCGAACTGCTCGCGCTGCCGCACGTGCCCGGTGGTCAGCGCCAGCGCTCCGGCCACCGCGCCGTCGCCGAGCGCCACCGCGCCGGCGAGCGCGAACCGGCGCAGGTCCGCGAGCGAGCCGTCGCGCAGCAGGTCCGCCTCACCCACCCGGACGCCGGACAGCCGCAACGACGTGCCGTGCACCTCCGCGCCCTCGGTCCGCGGATCGACGAGGAACACGCCCGGTCCCCACGGCAGCGTCGCGGGCACGAGCACACACCCGGCCTGCGCCAGCGACGGCACCAGGGTCTTCGTGCCGGTCAGCGCCCAGCCGCCGTCCACGGCGACGGCCTCGGTCGAGGGCTCCGCGGCGAACGGCCTGGACGGCTCGTGCGGCGCGGCGGTGACGACGACCTCGCCCGACGCGATCTCCGGCAGCCACCGCGCGCGCTGCTCCGGGCTGCCCATCCGGTTCAGCGGCAGCACCCCCAGCGCGAGTGCGGCGAGCGCGGGCACCTGGACGCCCGCCCGGCCGACCTCGGTCAGCACCACCGCGACCTCGGCCGGGCCGAGCCCGTCCCCGCCCAGGTCCTCGGGCAGGGCGAGCGCGAGCAGCCCGGCCTTCGCCAGCGCCTGCCAGGCGTGCTCGGGGTCCCTGGCGAGGACGTCCGCGGTCAGCGCGGCGATCTCGGCCCGGGTCGCGTCCAGGGTGAAGTCCACACCGGCTCCTCGGCTACAAGACTGAAACCTGTTCTAGTCTTAGCCGAGGAGCCGCGTTCAGGCAAGGGCCGAGGCCGCGTCCAGCAGTTCCTTCATCTCGTCCCGCATCGCGTCGGCCAGCGCCCAAAGATCTGGAACGAGTTCTCGCGCCGCGAGGAGCCCGATGTCGACCTTGCCGGCGTAGGACAGCACGGTCACGTTCAGCCCGGCGCCGTGGAACACCGGGCCGAGCGGGTAGAAGGCCGTCACCCGCGCGCCGACGAAGTACAGCGGCACCGGCGGGCCGGGCACGTTGGAGACGACCAGGTTGTGCACCACCGGGTGTTTGTCGGCCAGCCGCAGCGCCGCGTAGGCCCGCACCGCGAGCCCGAACAGGCCGGGCGCGGCGAACTGGGCCCAGTCCTGCAGCATGTCCGCGTCGATCTCGTGGTGGTGCTCCTTGGCCTGCCGGTTGCTCTCCGCGACCGCGTAGACCCGGGCGGCGGCCTCCGGCAGGTGGGTGGGCAGGGTCGCGAAGAACGCGGACACCTTGTTGTTGCTGTCGCCCTCCTGGCTGGTGCGGTCCAGCGTCGACACCGGGACGGTCGCCACCAGCGGGTCCTTCGGCAGCTCGCCGCGCGCGTCCAGGTAGCGGCGCAGCGCGCCCGCGCACAACGCCAGGACGACGTCGTTCACCTTCACCCCGAAGGCGTTCTTCACGGTCTTGACGTCGTCCAGCTCGACCGTGCTGTAGGCGATGGCGCGGACGCTGGAGATGGTGGAGTTGAACGAGGTGCGCGGCGCGGTGAACGGCACCGGCATGCCCTGGCGGCGCAGGGCGCGGCCGACCCAGCGGGGCGCCATGCTCGCCAGGCCGGGCAGCAGCTTCGCCAGCTCCACCGGCCGCCGCGCCAGCTCGCCGACGCTGGTCTTGAGCAGTTCGAGGTGCGAGGGCGGCGCGAGGTTGGGTTCGGGCTCGGGCAGCGGCGGAAGTTCACCCGGTTCGGTGCCTGCCAGGTAGGCGATCAGGTTCGCGCCGCCGACGCCGTCGACGGTCGCGTGGTGCATCTTGAACATCACCGCGACACCGTCGCCGGGCAGCCCCTCGATCACGTACAGCTCCCACAGCGGGCGGCCGCGGTTGAGCGGCTGGCCGGCGAAGTGGGCGCACAGCTCGGCCAGCGTCTCGCGGTCGCCCGGCGCGGGCACGGCGACGCGGTGCAGGTGGTGGTCGATGTCGAACGCCTCGTCCTCCACCCACACCGGGTGCAGGAAGTTCAGCGGCGAATTGTGCAGTTTCCGGCGGAACTCCGGGATCGCGGCGATGCGCTCGGCGAGCCGCCGCTTGAACTCGGGGAAGCGATATCCGCCCGGTATGGTCGATCCGTCCAGGGTGAGCAGCCCGCACACGTGCAGCACCTGCGAAGACGTTTCCAGGTACAGGAAACTGGCGTCGAGTCCAGACAGCGGTCGCACCCTCCCAGGGTAGGCGAAACTGACTACGATCACGGGGTATGCGACCCCGATTCCTCACCCGCCGGGCGGTCCAGCTCGCCCTGACCGCGAACGCCCTTCGCCCGGTGCCGGGGGTGCGCGCCTCGGTGCCCGCGTTCTTCGCGGGGTGGCTGACCAGTGAGCTGGCGCCGCACCTGCTCGCGCTGACCGCGGCCGACACGGCGGCGCACCTGGCGCGGCACGGGGCGCGGTCCGTGCAAGACCGGGTCGGCCTCGGCCTGGCCGCGGCGTCGGCCGCCGGGCTGGGGTCGCTGATCGTCACGTCGCAGCGGGCGCGGGGCGCGGTCGAGGACGCGCTGGCCGAGGCGCTCGGGCCGAAGTACGTGGCGGACCTGTCGCGGCCGCCGGACGCGAAGGACCTGGCGACGCCGTGGGGTCAGCTGGTGCTGCCGTTCCGGATGCGCAACCCGGACGTGCGACGGGACCGCAACCTGGCGTACGCGCCGGGCGGCAAGCGGTTCCTGATGGACATCTACCGGCCGCGGGAGCCGGTCGAGGGGCGGCCGGTGCTGCTGCAGATCCACGGTGGCGCGTGGATGATCGACAGCAAGGACCACCAGGGCATCCCGTTGATGCTGCACATGGCGCAGCGCGGGTGGGTGTGCGTTGCGGTGAACTACCCGCTGTCGCCCAAGGCGCACTGGCCGGACCACATCGTCGGCGTGAAGCGGGCGGTGGCGTGGATCCGGGAGCACATCCATGACTACGGGGGTGACCCGTCGTTCCTGGCCGCGACGGGTGGTTCGGCGGGCGGTCACCTGGCCGCGCTGCTGGCGCTGACCCCGAACGACGCCGGCCTGCAGCCGGGTTTCGCCGACGCCGACACGTCCGTGCAGGCGTGCGCCCCGCACTACGGCGTGTACGACTTCGCCGCGACGAGCGGTTCGACGGCGAGCAAGCAGCGGCTGCACGGGCTGCTGGCCAGGTACGTGGTGGGCAAGGACCCGGTGCGGTTCCTGGACGACTACATCGCCGCGTCGCCGCTGGACCGGATCACCGAGAAGGCGCCGCCGTTCTTCGTGATCCACGGGGCGCACGACTCGCTGGTGCCGGTCCGCGAGGCGCGGGAGTTCGTCCGCCGCCTGCGGGAGACGTCCGAGCAGCCGGTGGCGTACGCCGAACTGCCGGGCGCGCAGCACGCGTTCGACGTGTTCCCGTCGATCCGGTCGGCGCACGTGGTGCGCGGCGTGGAGCGCTTCCTGGACTGGACGTACCTCCGCTGGTTGCGCGACCAGCGCGGGTGAGGCCCCGGCCTGCGGAAATCTCGCCCGGCGTCGGCCAACGGCGAATCGGCGCGAGTGGACGGCCCACCGCCTCGCGCGGGCCCCAGGTGACGAGCCCATGCCCTCGCTCACCTGCTCTCCGGCTCCCTCTGGTGTGCGCCCCCTCCCCCGTGTTCGCCCGTCATCCTGGCCGTCCCAGTTGCACGAGCGCCGTGAGCTCGTCGTCGGTCAGGTCGGTGATCCAGTCCTCCCCCGCGCCGACCACGGCTTCGGCCAGGCCGCGCTTCTCGGCGAGCACCGTGGCGATCCGTTCCTCCAGCGTGCCCTCCGCGATGAGCCGGTGGACCTGCACCGGCCGGTCCTGCCCGATCCGGTGCGCGCGGTCGGTCGCCTGGTCCTCGACCGCCGGGTTCCACCACCGGTCGTAGTGGATGACGTGGGTGGCGCGGGTGAGGTTCAGCCCCACGCCCCCGGCCTTGAGCGACAGCAGGAACACCGGCGCGTCACCGCGCTGGAACCGCGCCACCATCTCGTCCCGCTGCCGCGCCGGGTCGGCGCCGGACAGCAGCTGCACCGGCAGCCCCCGCTCGGTCAGCCGCGTTTCCAGCAGCCGGCACAGCTGCACGTACTGGCTGAACACCAGCACGCTCTCGCCCTCATCCAGGATCACGTCCAGCAGCTCCTCGAACGCGGCGAGCTTGCCCGACCGCCCGGCGACCGGCCCGCTCTCCTTGAGGTACTGCGCGGGGTGGTTGCAGATCTGCTTCAGCTCGGTGAGCAGCTTGAGCACCTGGCCGCGCCGCTGCACGCCCCGCGACTCGCGGATCTTCGCCAGGTTCTCCCGCACCACCGCCTCGTACAGGGTGGCCTGCTCGGCGGTCAGCGGCACGTACCGGTCGGTCTCGGTCTTGCTCGGCAGTTCCGGCGCGATGTCCGGATCGGTCTTGCGCCGCCGCAACAGGAACGGCCGCACCGTCGCCGCGAGGCGCTCGACGCTGTCGGGATCGCGATCACGTTCGACCGGGCGCGCGATCGTGCGGCGGAAGTGGTCGAGCGTGCCGAGCAGGCCGGGCGTCGTCCAGTCCAGGATGGACCACAGCTCGGTGAGCCGGTTCTCCACCGGCGTCCCGGTCAGCGCGACCCGCGCCGCGGCCGGGATCCGGCGCAGTTCCCTGGCCGTCGCCGACAGGGGGTTCTTGACGTGCTGCGCCTCGTCCGCCGCGACCAGCCCCCAGTCCACTTCGGACAGCGTGGCCCGGTCGCGGCGCAGCACCCCGTACGTGGCGAGCACGACCTCGTCCGGCTCCAGGTCGTCCAGGTGCCGCCGCCCGCCGTGGAAGCGCCGCACCGGCACCTTCGGCGCGAACCGGGCGAACTCGCGCTCCCAGTTGCCCAGCAGCGAGGTGGGGCACAGCACCAGTGTCGGCCCGGCCTGCTGCGTCCGGCGGTGCAGGTGCAACGCGATGAGCTGGATCGTCTTGCCGAGGCCCATGTCGTCGGCGAGGATCCCGCCGAGCCCCAGCTCGGTCATCCGGGACAGCCAGGACAACCCGGCGCGCTGGTAGGGCCGCAGCGTGGCCTGCAGGTCGGTGGCCGGCTCGACCGGACCGGCGGGGGCACGCAACCGCTCCACGAGACCGTCGAGCGCGGGCGGGGCGGCGAAGGCCAGCTGCTCGTCGTCGACCTCCAGCTCGCCGGTGAGGGCCGCGGCCAGTGCCTGCGCGCCCGTCACGCTGCGGCTCGCCCGGCGCAGGCGGGCGGAGAGGAACGGGTCGGCGCGCACCCACTGCCCGCGCAGCCGCACCAGCGGCCGCTTGGCCTCGGCCAGCGCGGCGACCTCGGCCTCGGTGAGGGTTTCGCCGCCCAGGCTGAGCTGCCAGCGGAACCGCAGCAGGTCGGTCAGCCGGAACACGCCGCCGCCCTCGCTCCCCGGGGACGGCGTGACGCTCGCCTTGGCCCGCACCGGTTCGCCTGCCATGCCGCGCGGCCACAGCACCTCGACCCCGGCGGCGGCGAGCGCCGCGGACCCGCCGTCGAGCAGTTCGACGACTTCGTCATCGTCCAAGAGCAGCTCGCCGGAGGCCCCGAGCACGCGGCCGAGCGGGGCCCACGCGCGGGCGCCGCGCCGGAGACCGGCGAGCAGCTGGGCCTCGACCTGCTCGCCGAAACGGGACCGGACAGCGCTTGGCGCGTTCCACAACGACGCCGCGTCGACGACCAGGCTGGGGTCGGCGGAACTGCGCAGGGCGACGACTCCGGCGAACGCGAAGCCGTCGTCGGTCTCGCGCACCTCGACGCGGAGCTGGAGCTGCGCGCCGAGCCCGTCGGCGGGACCGCGGACGAGCACGTCGGCGGTGGCGTCCCACAGCGCGCGCACCAGCGTCTCCGGCGAGTGCAGCCGGATGCGTTTGAGGCCGGACAGCGGGAGGGCGTGCGCCTCGGGCGGCAACGCGGCGGCCAGGTCGCGCAGGAGGTCCTCGTCGGCGGCGTCGAGCGGCCCGGCGCGCCAGGAGTCCACTTCGGACGATGACCCGGCGGATCGGAACCGGCCGCGCTCGACGAGGTCCACCCCCGCGGAGACGGCGGCGGACCAGGCAGCCAGCGATGGGCCGGCATCGGTCACGGCGAGCAGGCGCGGGATGGCGTCGGCCAGCGGGAGGACGTGCGCGTCCACCTTGGCGCGGCGGAAGGACTTCCCGGCGCCCGCGGGCAGCACGAGCTCGACCGGCGTCGGCCCCGGCTCGTCGCCCCAGACGGCGAGCACGCCGTCCCGGGGCGGGTCCGAGGGCACGAAGATCGCCCTGGTCGTCTCGGTCCATTCCACGGTGATCACCCTAGGCGGGACCACCGACAGTTTCAGGAGCGCGGCAGCCCCAGCAGGCGTTCCGCCGCCACCGACAGCAGGATCTGCGTCGTGCCGCCGGCGATGCTCAGGCAGCGCGTCAGCAGGAACTCGTGTTGCGCCGCCGACGTCTCGTCGGTCACCAGGACACCCGGCGGCCCCAGCAGCTCCAGCGCCGCCTCCGTCGCGGCCTGCCGGTGCCGCACGCCGATCAGCTTCCGCACGCTCGACTCCGCCCCCGGGTCCTGCCCGGCCAGGCGCCGCAGCGTCGACCGCAGGTCGAGCAGAGCGCACGCCGAACCCTCGGCCACCAGCGCACCGAGCCGTTCCAGCACCGCCGGATCCGGCTCACGCACCGCCGCCAGCAGCGACTCCACCGCCTCCCCCACCGACGAGCCGCCGCTCATCGCCACGCGTTCGTTCGCCAGCGTCGTCCGTGCCAGGCGCCAGCCGCCGTTCACCTCGCCGACCACGTTCGCCGACGGCACGAACACGTCGTCGAGGAAGACCTCGTTGAACCGCTCCACCCCGGTGATCTCGCGCAGCGGGCGGACGTCGATCCCGGGTGACGACATGTCGACCAGGAAGTAGGTGATGCCCTTGTGCTTGGGCGCGTCCGGATCGGTGCGCGCGAGGCAGATCGCCCAGTCCGCCTCCCGCGCGAGCGACGTCCAGACCTTCTGCCCGGACAACACGAACCCACCGTCCACTTCGGTCGCCCGCGTCCGCAGCGAAGCCAGGTCGGAGCCTGCCCCTGGCTCGCTGAACAACTGGCACCAGGTCAGCTCACCACGCAGTGTCGGCATCACGAACCGCTGCCGCTGCTCGTCCGTGCCGTGCTCCAGGATGGTCGGCACCGCCCAGGCGCCGATCACCAGATCGGGCCGCGTCACCCCCGCGCGCGCCAGTTCGGCATCGATGACCAGTTGCCGCGCCGGCGTCGCGTCCAGCCCGTAGGGCGCGGGCCAGTGCGGCATCAGGTAGCCACTCGTCGCCAGCCGCTCGCGACGTTCCCCCTCGGGCAGCGCGGCGATCTCCGCCACCGTCGCCCGCACGGCCGGGTCGAAGTGCTCCGACAGGTCGACCCCCAGCTCCCGCCGCACCCCGGCCAGGGCGAGCGAAGCCGCCGAACGGCGCCACCCGGCCGAACCGCCCAGCCACTGCCGCAACGCCACGGCGCGCCGCAGGTACCGGTGCGCGTCGTGCTCCCAGGTGAACCCGATCCCGCCGAGGACCTGGATGCAGTCCTTGGCGGTGTCCACCGCCGCGTCGAGCGTCCCGGCGGCCGCCACCGCCGCCGCGAACTCGTGCTGCTCCGGCGACTCGCCGGCAGCCCGGGCCGCGTCCCACGCCAGCGCCCCGGCCAGCTCGGCCCGGCACAGCATCTCCGCGCACAGGTGCTTGACCGCCTGGAACGACCCGATCGGCCGGCCGAACTGCTCGCGCACCTTCGCGTGCTCCGACGCCGTCGCCACGCACCAGCGCGCGATCCCGGCCGCCTCCGCCGCGGCCAGCGTCGCCGCGAAAACCCGCAGCTCGGCACCCTCGAACACGGTGCCGTCACCGTCTGGCACCCGCCCGAACGAGCGGGACAGGTCGAACGACTCGACGGCTTCCGCACCCCGCTCCCGCACGCTCCACGTGTCGCCGTCGGCCACCAGCAGGTGGGTGGCGTCCGCGTCGAGCACCGGCCCGTCCGGCGACAACGCCACGCCCGCGCTCGCGGAGCCGTCCGCGAACGCCGAGAGCAGCTCCTTCGCCGCCGGAGACCCGCCGCGTCGCCCCAGCACCAGCGCCGCCAGCACGGTCCCGAGCACCGGCCCCGGCACGAGCGCGGCCGCGGCCTCCTCGACGGCCACGGCGGCGTCGGCGACCGTCCCGCCCGCGCCGCCCAGGTCCTCCGGCACCCCGATGCCGAACACGCCGATGGCGGTCAGGTCGTCCCGGCTCCTGGCGCCGGAGCGGATCGTCCCGGCGAGCTCGCGCTGCTCCGCGGTGAGGACTGACATGCGGCTCACTATAGAACGTGTTTCAGTTTTGTGGCCAGATCCACTCGATGCGCGAGATCAGGAGGCGGGCCGGTAAGCTGTGGAGTGAAACTGAAACAAGTTCCGGAGCAGGTGCCGATGGCCGCCAAAGCGAAGACGTCCACCCAACCGAAGAACGGGATGAGCGCGTTGTCCAGCGACGAGCTCGGTTCCGCCGCGCAGCGGGACCGGCGACGGCGCATCATCGACGCGACCCTGGCGCTGGCGTCCAAGGGCGGGTACGACGCCGTCCAGATGCGGGCCGTGGCCGAGAAGGCCGACGTCGCGCTGGGCACCCTCTACCGCTACTTCCCGTCGAAGATCCACCTGCTGGTCTCCGGCCTGGCCAGGGAGTTCGAGCGCGCGCACGAGAAGCTGCAGCGGACGAGCATCCCGGGCGACACGCCGAGCGAGCGGCTCATCTTCGTGCTCAGCCGCAACACCCGGCTGATGCAGCGCGACCCGCACCTGACCGAGGCGATGGTCCGGGCGTTCATGTTCGCCGACACCACGGCCGCCGCCGAGGTCGAGCAGGTCGGCAGGCTGCTGGAGAGCATGTTCGCGCGCGCCATGGGCATCGAGGAGCCGACCGAGCACGACCGCGCGGTCTTCCACCTCATCGCCGACGTGTGGATGGCGAACCTGGTCGCGTGGGTCACCCGCCGCGCGTCCGCCGCCGACGTCGCCAACCGGCTGGAGCTGTCGGTGCACCTGCTGCTGGACAACAACACGCGCTGACACCGATCGGTCGCGATCCGTCGCGGTAGTTGGGAACTCCCTGGCAACCCGCTGTGAATTCCCTGTAGATCACCGAAATCCGGGATCCGGCTGCAACAAGCCGCGATCATGGCCGCGTTTGTGTGGTCATGAGAAGCAGGACGGCCGGCAAGGTCGTGCTCCCGGCCGCGGTGTTCGGCGCCGTGACCATGCTGATCTTCACGGTCCAGCACCAGCCGCGGGCGTCCTCGGCGAGCCCGGTCGTGCAGGTGAGCGCCCCGGTGACGTCGACGACCACCCCGGAGCCGTCGACGCCGCCGGCCACCCAGGCCGACCCGGCACCCGCCGGGGACATCCCGCCGGAGTCGGAGCCGGCGGAGGACGACACCGTCGCCAGGCGGGTCCAGGACCTCGCGCAGGCGAGGGTGGCGAGCGCAGAGGTCGGGGTCGAGGTGTACGACCGGCAGACCGGCGTCGTCCTGACGCAGCTCAACGCCGACCGGCAGTTCTACTCGATGTCCGTGGTCAAGCTGCTGATCGCGCTGGACGTGCTGCGGGCGAGCGGGTGGGCCCTGCCGGCGGGCAGCACGCAGACCCAGCTGACCAGGATGATCACCGCCAGCGACGACGGCATCGCCAGCAGCCTGTGGGTCGCCCACGGCGGCACCGGCATCGTGACCCGCATGGCCAAGCTGATCGGGCTGACCGGCACCGAGCCGCCGTCGTCGGCAGGCCAGTGGGGATCGACGAAGATCACCGCCGCGGACGTGGTCAAGGTCTACAACTACATCGAGGACGAGCTGCCGCAGGCCAGCCGCGACCTGCTCTACGACGCGATGTACCACGCCTCCGAACACGGCTCGGACGGCACGGACCAGTACTTCGGGATCCCGGACGGGCTTCCCGGCACGACGTGGGCGATCAAGCAGGGCTGGGGCACCAGCGGTTCGGAGGCGGTGTACAACACGACGGGCCTGCTCGGCGCCGACGCCAGGTACGTCGTGGTCGTCCTGATCGCGGCGCCGTCCCGCTACTACCGCACCCTGCCGATGGCGCTCACCGCCGGCACCGCAGCCCTGCTGCCGCTGGTCAGCTGACGCGCGGCACGAGCGCGGCCAGCGCGTCCAGCCTGCGCAGGGTGTCGCCCTCCGACGCGGCGGGCAGGCCCAGCGTGACGCGCTCGGCTCCGGCCTCGGCGTAGGCGTCGAGCAGCGCCGGGTCCGGCGGCGCGGACGTCGCGGTCACCGGAACCGATCCGGCCTGCGCCACCTGCGCCGCGGCCGCTTCCGGATCGCGCAGGGCGTTGGGCAGCCAGCCCGCTTCCAGCCGCTTCGCGCGGTCCAGCGCCGCGGTGCTGTTGCCGCCGATGTAGACCGGCACCGCACGCGCGGGCTTGGGCCACTGGAACACCGGGTCGAAATCCACGTGCACGCCGTGGAACTCGGCCTCGTCGTTCGTCCACAATGTCCGGAGTGCCTGGATCTGCTCGTCCAGCAGCGCGCCGCGGGTGCGCGGGTCCGTGCCGTGGTTGCGCATCTCCTCGCGGTTCCAGCCGACGCCCACCCCGAACAGGAAACGCCCGCCGGACAACAGGTCGAGGCTCGCCACGGACTTCGCGGTGTGCAGGACGTCCCGCTGGATCAGCAGCGTGATGCCGGTGCCCAGCTTGAGCGTCGTGGTCGCGGCGGCCGCCGCGGTCAGCGCGACGAACGGGTCGAGCGCGCGGTAGTAGGCCCGCGCCATCTCGCCGCCGGCCGGGTACGCGGTCTCCCGGCTGACCGGGATGTGCGAGTGCTCCGCGACGAACAAGGCGTCGAACCCGCGGTCCTCGACCGCCTTCGCCAGGACGTCCGGCCGGGCGGTCTCGTCGGTGACGAACGTCGAAATCCCCAGTTTCACCGGTAGCCCTCCGCGAGGGCGGCGAGCTCGTCCAGCTTGGTGAGCGTCTCCGATTCGGGGCGGGTGCCGAGCATGAACGTCACGCGCTCCACCCCGGCCTCGGCGTACCCGGCCAGCGCCTCCTCGCTGCGGCCGGCGCCGAAGACGGTGAACGGGACGTCGGGGCGGCCCTGCTCGGCCAGCCACGCGCGGACGCGCTTGATCTCCTCCGGCGGGGTGTGCGACCGCGGCATCCAGCCGTCGGCGTGGTTGAGGAGCCGGGTGAGCGCGGCCTCGCTCTCACCGCCCACGTAGATCGGCGGGTGCGGGCGCTGCACCGGCTTGGGCCACTGCCAGATCGGGTCGAAGTCGACGTGCTTGCCGTGGAACTCGGCCTCGTCCTGCGTCCAGATCGCCTTGAGCGCCTGGATCTGCTCGTCGATCAGGGCGCCGCGGGTGCGCGGCTCGGTGCCGTGGTTGCGCATCTCCTCGCGGTTCCAGCCCACGCCGACACCGAAGGCGACGCGGCCGCCGGAGAGCAGGTCGAGGCTCGCGACCTCCTTGGCGGTGTGGATGACGTCGCGCTGCACCAGCAGGGCGACACCGGTGAAGAGCAGCAGGTCGCGGGTCTCCGCCGCGGCCGCGGTCAGCGCCACGAACGGGTCCAGCGTGCGGTAGTAGACGCGGGGCAGCTCACCGCCGCCCGGATAGGGGCTTTCCCGGCTGACCGGGATGTGCGAATGCTCGGCGAGCAGCAGTGAATCGAACCCGCGCTCCTCCAGCGCGCGGCCGAGCGCGCCCGGCCGGATGCCTTCGTCGGTGACGAACGTCGAGATCCCGAACTTCATGCTCCGACGTAACTCCCGGACCGGGGCGCGCTATTCCCGCTCGCGACGTGTGCCGCGGGCCTCACCCGGCCCCGGCCGCGGCGGCGACCCGCTCCCGGGCGCTCGCCGCGTCCGGGGCGGACAGGGCGAGCTGCGCGAGCTCCGCGCATTCGGCGGCGGTGTGGGCCGCGAGGGCGAGGCGGACGGCGGGCAGCGCGGACGGCGCCATCGACAGGCTCGTCACCCCGAGACCCACCAGCACCAGCGCCAGCAACGGATCGCTCGCCGCCTCACCGCAGACACCGACCGGTTTGCCCGCCGCGGTGCCCGCCGCACCCGTCAGCCGGACCAGCTCCAGCAGCGCGGGCTGCCACGGGTCGAGCAGGCCGGCCAGGTCACCGGCCATCCGGTCGGCGGCGAACGTGTACTGGCCGAGGTCGTTGGTGCCGATGCTGACGAAGTCGCAGGCGCCCAGGATCGCGTCTGCCCGCAGCGCGGCCGCGGGCACCTCGACCATCGTCCCGGCGACCGGGAGCCCGTGCGCTCGGGCGGCGGCGGCGAACTCCGCGGCCTCCGCCGGTGTGGACACCATCGGCGCCATCACCCACACGTCGGCCCTGCTGGCGTCGCGGGCGGCGGCGATCGCGGTCAGCTGGTCCGCCAGCATCCGCGGGTGGCGCCGGGCCAGGCGCAGGCCGCGCACACCGAGCGCCGGGTTGGGCTCGTCGCCGTGGTCGACGAACGCGAGCGGCTTGTCCGCCCCCGCGTCGAGCGTGCGCACCACGACCTTGCGGCCGCCGAACGCCTGGAACACCTCGGCATAGCTCCGTTGCTGCTCCTCGACCGACGGCTCGTCGGCCCGGTCCAGGTACAGGAACTCGGTGCGCAGCAGGCCCACGCCCTCCGAGTCGACGGCTGCCGCGGCCGCGAGGTCACGGGCCGCCCCGACGTTCACCAGCAACGCCACCGGAACGCCGTCCGCGGTCCGGCCCGGGCCGCTGGAGGCCGCCAGCGCGGCAGCGTGCTCGGCCGCCTCGGCCTCCGCCGCCTCGACGAGCGAGTCCGGCGGGTCGACGACCACCTCCCCCGTCGCGCCGCGGACGAGCACCGGCGTCCCGTCGGTCAGCGATGCCGCACCGGCACAAGCCACGACCGCGGGGATGCCCAGCGATTTCGCCAGGATCGCCGTGTGGCTGGTGGGCCCGCCCAGCTCGGTGACGATCGCGCGCACCTGGGCCGCGTCGAGCACCGCGGTGTCGGCCGGCGCGAGGTCCCGTGCGACCAGGACGAACGGATGACCGGGGTCGGGCACGCCGGGCATCGGGACGCCGAGGATCCGCGCCACGGTGCGGTCCCGCAGGTCGTCGACGTCGGCGGCCCGCTCGGCGAGGTAACCGCCGGCCGCGGTGAGCGCGTCGCGGAACCCGGCGAACGCGTCGGCGACCGCGTGCGCCAAGCCGCGTCCGTCCTCCAGACGCGCCCGGATCCGGTCCACCAGCGCGGGATCGGCGACCATCATCGACTGCGCCAGCAGGACGTCCGCGGCCGCACCACCGGCCTGGGCCGAGCGTTCGTCGAGGAACGCGGCCACCTCGGCCAGCGCCGCACGCGCCCGCTCCACGGCGGCGGGCACGTCGGCTTCCGGCGCGTCCGCCTCCGGCAGCCGCGGTGGTTCGGCGAGCCGGGCGACCGGGCCGTGCGCGACGCCCGGGCTGACGCCGATCCCGGTCACCGGGCGGAGGACGACCTCACCCATCGTGGTTCGCCGCCACGATCGCGGCCAGCTCGTCGAGCGCCTGCTCGGCCTGCGGACCGTCGGCGCTGAGCACGACCTCGTCCCCGCCCCGGGCGCCGAGGCCGAGCACGGACAGGATGCTGCGGGCGTCGACGGGGTCGGCGCCGTCCTTGCCGATGCTCACCGGCACCGGCTGCGCGGCGGCGGCCTTGACGAACAGGGCGGCGGGACGGGCGTGCAGGCCAACGGTGGACCCGACGACGACACGGCGTTCCGGCATGGCAGTTCTCCTCGGGCGTCAGGCCGCGACGGCCTGGGTGGACGTTTCGGGGGTGGCCGCGGCCGGCGCGCGGTCGCGGCCGATGCTCTTGGCGAGCAGCACGCAGCCGCAGGTGACGAGCGTGCCGATCGCGACGGCGAGCAGGAACAGCAGCGGGTTGCCGATGAGCCCGACCACCCAGATGCCGCCGTGCGGGGCAGGCGAGGTGGCGCCGAAGGCCGCGACCAGCGCGCCGGTGGTGGCGCTGCCGACCATCAGCGACGGGATGATCCGGAACGGGTCGCCCGCGGCGAACGGGATCGCGCCCTCGGTGATGAACGACAGCCCGAGCAGCCAGCCTGCCTGGCCCGCCTGCCGCTCCGCCGGGGTGAACCGGTTGCGGCGCACCAGCGTGGCCAGCGCCAGCCCCAGCGGCGGCGTCATGCCTGCCGCCATCACCGCGGCCATGATCACGTAGTTGCCGCTGGCGAGCGCGGCCAGGCCGAAGGTGTAGGCCACCTTGTTCACCGGGCCGCCCATGTCGAAGGCCATCATCAGCCCGAGCAGGGCGCCGAGCACCCACGCGCTGCCGCCGGACAGGCCGGACAGCCAGTCGCTCAGGCCGGTCTGCGCGGCCGCGATCGGCTCGCCCACCACGACGACCATGAGGAACCCGACGACCAGCGTGGACACCAGCGGGATCACCACGACGGGCATCACCCCGGCCACCCCGCGCGGCACCTTCAGCTTCTTCAGGCCCAGCGTGACCGCGCCGGCCAGCAGACCGGACACGAGACCGCCGAGGAACCCGGCGCCGGTCGCGGTGGCGAGCAGACCGCCCACGATGCCGGGCGCGATGCCCGGCCGGTCGGCCATGCCGAACGCGATGAACCCGGACAGGATCGGCACGAGCATCTCGAACGCCAGCGACCCGATCTTGAACAGCACACCGGCGATCCCGGCCTGGCTCATCAGGTCGGACACGTTCTCGATGCCCGGGTAGGTGACGCCCTGGAAGTCGCCGCCGCCGACCTTGGCCGCCACCTCCGGGCCGCCGATCAGGAACGACAGTGCGATGAGGATCCCGCCCGCGGCGACGAAGGGGATCATGTAGGACACGCCGGTCATCAGCCACTGGCGCAACCGGGTGCCGAACCCCGCGGAAGCGTCCACCTTGGACGCCAGCTCGGGCGCGGACGGCGCGGCTGGGGCCGTGCCCTCCTCGGCGGCCTTGACGGCCTGCGCGATCAAGCCGGCCCCGTCGTTGATGGCGGCCTTGACCCCGGCCGTGACCGTGGGCTTGCCGGCGAACCGTTCCCGGTCCCGGACGTCGACGTCGGCGGCGAAGACCACGGCGTCGGCCTCGGCGATCCGGGCGGGGTCGAGCGGCGCGGACCCGGCCGCGCCCTGGGTTTCGACGAGCATCTCGTGCCCGGCGGCCTTCGCGGCCTGCTCCAGGGCCTCGGCGGCCATGTAGGTGTGCGCGATCCCGGTCGGGCACGACGTGACTGCCACGAACTTCATCGTCCGAGCACCTCCTGGCGGACGAGCTGGACGACGGCGTCCGCGTCGGGCGCGTCGAGCAGCGACTGGCGGAACGACTGGTGCACGAGGCGCCGGGCGAGCTGGGCGAGGATGGTCATGTGCTCCTCGCCGCCGCCTTCCGGCGCGGCGATGAGGAAGATCAGGCGGGCCGGGCCGTCGGAGGCGCCGAAGTCGACGCCGGCGGCGGACCGGCCGAAGGCCAGCGTCGGTTCGGTGACGAACGCCGAGCGGGCGTGCGGGATGCCGATGCCGCCTTCGATGCCGGTCGGCATCTGCTCCTCGCGCTTGCGGATGTCGGCGAGGAAGCCGTCCAGGTCGGTGACCCGGCCCGCGGCGACGAGCCGTCGCGCGAGCCCGGCGGTGACCTCGGCGCGGTCGGCGCCGGGGACGTCGAGGTCGACCAGATCGGCGGTGATGAGTTCGGCCATCGGTATCACTCCTTGAGTTCTCGGTCGGCGTCGACCGAAGGGTGGATCGTGACGCCGATGCGGGCGACATCGGCGGGTGCGGGCATCCGGCTGCCGGGCAGCGCCGCGGCGGCGGCGCCCCAGGCCAGTGCCCTGGCGAGGGCGTCCCGGCCGGCGCCGCCCGCGGCGAGGAACCCCGCGAGCAGCGCGTCACCGGCGCCGACGGTGCTGCGCGCGACCGGCACGGGCGCCTCCCCGTGCAGGGCGGCACCGTCGTCGACGAGCACCGCGCCGTCGGGCCCGAGGCTGGCCAGGACGGTCCGGGCGCCGCGCGACCGCAGCACCCCGGCCGCCACGACGGCGTCGCCGAGCGTGCGCACCGGCATCCCGGCGCACGCGGCCAGCTCCTCCCGGTTGGGTTTGACCAGGTCCGGCCCCTCGGCGAGGGACCGGTCGAGCGCCGAGCCGGACGAGTCGACCGCGACGCGCAACCCGGCCTCGTGACCGCGCCGGACCAACCGGGCGTAGGTGTCCCGCGGCGCGCCCGGCGGGAGGCTGCCGCAACCGGCGAGCCAGACCGTGCCGTCCTCGCACGCGCTGAGGGCCGCGTGCAGCAACGCTTCCGCGTCACCGTCGGAGCACAGCGGGCCGGGCAGGTTGAGCTTGGTGACCACGCCGTCCGGCTCGGCGAGGGTGATGTTGGTGCGGGTGTCGCCGCCGATGGGCACCTGCCGGACCGCGACCCCCTGCTCGTCGAGCAGTTCGGTGAGCCGCCGACCGTCGGCGCCGCCGGCGAACAGCACGGCCGCGGTCTTGCGGCCGTGCGCGGCCAGCGCCCGCGCGACGTTGACGCCCTTGCCGCCGGGGTCCAACCTGGACGGTCCGGCGCGCAGGACTTCCCCGCGCCGCAGGGCATCCACCTCGACGGTGTGGTCGAGGCTGGGATTGGGGGTGACGGTGACGATCACGCCGGCACCACCCCGAGTCCGGCCGGGCGCCGCTTCTCCACTGACCCGGCGAGACGGTGGGACGGAGCGGCGCGCAGGACTTCAGCCCGCCAGGGGGAATCCATCCCGACGGCGTGCTTGCGACCGTGCGCGGCCAGCGCCCGCGCGACGTTCACGCCCTTGCCGCCGGGGTCCAGCCTGGACGGTCCGGCGCGCAGAACTTCCCCGCGCCGCAGGGCATCCACCTCGACGGTGTGGTCGAGGCTGGGATTGGGGGTGACGGTGACGATCACGCCGCCACCATCCCGAGGCCGGCCGGAGCGGCGCGCAGGACTTCCCCGTGCCGCAGGGCATCCGCGTCGACTGCGTGCTCGAGGTCGGGGCTGGGAATCACGGTGACGATCACGCCAGCACCACCTCCGGCCCCGCCGCGCGCAGCTCCTCCGCAAGGCCGTCGTCCAGCCCGGTGTCGGTCACGAACTTGTCCACTTCGGACAGCTCGCCGAAGCGGGCGAGGCAGTCGTTGCCGACCTTGGTGTGGTCGGCGAGCACGACCGTGCGGCGGGCGGCGCGGATGATCGCGCGCTTGACCGCCGCCTCCCCGATGTCGGGCGTGGTGAGCCCGCGCTCGGCGGAGATGCCGTTGGTGCCGACGAACGCGACGTCGACGAAGGTGTCGGCGAGCGCGCGCAGCGTCCAGTCCTCCACCGCGGCGAGCGTGCGGCCGCGGACCCGGCCGCCCAGCAGCAGCACGGTGAGCTGCGGGCGGAGGGCCAGCTGCGGGACGACCGACACGGCGTTGGTCACCACCGTCAGCTCCCGGTCGGCAGGCAGGATCTCGGCGAGCCGGGCCGTGGTGGTGCCCGCGTCGAGCAGGATCGCGCCCTCCTCGGGAACCTCGGCGAGAGCGGCCTTGGCGATGCGCTCCTTCTCGGCCGTCATCACGGCGTCGCGGTCGGCCAGGCCGGGCTCGAAGCCGAGCCGCTCGACCGGGATGGCCCCGCCGTGCACCCGGCGCAGCACCCCCTGGCGCTCCAGCACCGTCAGATCACGCCGCACGGTCTCCGTGGTGACCGCGAAGTTCGCGGCGAGCCACGACACGTCGACGCGGCCCAGGCTGCGGGCCCGCTCGACGATCTGCTGCTGACGCTCCTCTGCGTACATGTGGCTTCCTTGCCGTCGCCGTGTTGCTTTGTTTGGTTATATGTGGTTTCGAGTGGGGTTGTCAAGGCATGAAAAAACTCCCCGCCGCGGGGGCACCGCGGCGGGGAGTTCTGCCCAGCTGACTAGATGTTGCGCCGGTACTGGCCGCCGACCTCGAAGAACGCCTCCGTGATCTGGCCCAGCGAGCACACCCGCGCGGCGTCCATCAGCACCCCGAACAGGTTCTCGCCGCGGGTGGCGGCTTCGCGGAGCGCCTTGAGGGCCTGCTCGGCGTCGTGGCTGTGCCGCTGCTGGAAGTCGGCCAGCCGCGTCAGCTGCGACTGCTTCTCCTCCTCCGTCGCGCGCGCCAGCTCGACCTCGACCTCGTCCTCCTCCGGGTGCGGGTTGCGGAACGTGTTCACCCCGACGATCGGCAGCGTGCCCTCGTGCTTGAGCCGCTCGTACAGCATCGACTCGTCCTGGATGCGGCCGCGCTGGTAGCCGGTCTCCATCGCGCCCAGCACGCCGCCACGCTCGGCGATCCGGTCGAACTCGGTGAGCACGGCCTCCTCGACCAGGTCGGTCAGCTCGTCGATGATGAACGAGCCCTGCAGCGGGTTCTCGTTCTTCGACAGGCCCCACTCCTTGTTGACGATCATCTGGATGGCCATCGCGCGGCGCACCGAGTTCTCCGTCGGCGTGGTGATCGCCTCGTCGTAGGCGTTGGTGTGCAACGAGTTCGCGTTGTCGTACAGCGCGCACAGCGCCTGCAGCGTGGTGCGGATGTCGTTGAAGCTCATCTCCTGCGCGTGCAGCGACCGGCCGGAGGTCTGCACGTGGTACTTGAGCTTCTGCGAGCGCTCGTTGGCGCCGTAGCGCTCCTTCATCGCGACCGCCCAGATGCGGCGCGCGACCCGGCCGAGCACCGAGTACTCGGCGTCCATGCCGTTGGAGAAGAAGAACGACAGGTTCGGCGCGAAGTCGTCGATGTGCATGCCGCGGGCGAGGTAGGACTCGACGTAGGTGAACCCGTTGGCCAGCGTGAACGCCAGCTGCGAGATCGGGTTCGCCCCGGCCTCGGCGATGTGGTAGCCGGAGATCGACACCGAGTAGAAGTTGCGCACCCCGTGCTCGATGAACCACTCCTGGATGTCGGCCATCATGCGCAGGCTGAACTCGGTGGAGAAGATGCAGGTGTTCTGGCCCTGGTCCTCCTTGAGGATGTCGGCCTGCACCGTCCCGCGCACCTGGCGCAGCGTCCACTCGCGCAGGTCCTCGGCCTCCGACGGCGTCGGCTCGCGCCCGTGCTCGGCACGGAAGGCGTCCATCCGCTGGTCGATCGCGGTGTTCAGGAAGAACGCCAGGATCGTCGGCGCGGGACCGTTGATGGTCATCGACACCGACGTGTTCGGCGCGGTCAGGTCGAAGCCGTCGTAGAGCGCCTTCATGTCGTCCAGCGTCGCGATGGACACGCCGGAGGTGCCGATCTTGCCGTAGATGTCCGGTCGCGTGTCCGGGTCGTGCCCGTACAGCGTCACCGAGTCGAACGCCGTGGACAGGCGCTTGGCCTCGGAGTCGGCCGAGAGGTACTTGAAGCGGCGGTTGGTGCGGAACGCGTCGCCCTCGCCGGCAAACATGCGCGCCGGGTCCTCGCCCTCCCGCTTGAACGGGAAGACACCCGCGGTGTACGGGAAGTACCCGGGCAGGTGCTCGCGGCGCAGGAACGACAGCAGCTCGCCGCGGTCGGTGTAGCGCGGCAGCGCCACCCGCGGGATCCGGTTGCCGGACAGGGTTTCCCGCCACAGCTGGGTGCGCAGCTCCTTGTCCCGGATGCGGACGACCAGCTCCTCCTGCCGGTAGGACTCGGACAGCTCGTCCCACCGCTCCAGCAGCCCGGCCACCGAGGGGTCCACCTCGGACTCCGCCTTGGCCAGCAGCGCCTCGATCGGGCCGGTGTCCGCGCCGTCGGCGGCCAGCGCGTCCTTCGCGGCCCGCAGCTGGTCGACCTTGCGCACGGCGGCGACCTGGTCCCGGGTCTTCTCGTGGTAGCCGCGCACGGTGGCGGCGATGTCGGCGAGGTAGCGCTCCTTCGCCGCCGGGATGATCACCGTCGCCCCGGTGGACACCTTGGTCTCCACCTTCGGCAGCTGACCGGCCGACACCGACAGGCCGCGCTCGGCCAGCGCGTCGCGCAGGTACTGGTACAGCGCGGTCACGCCGTCGTCGTTGAAGCGCGCGGCGCTGGTGCCGAACACCGGCATGTCCTCGGGAGCGACGCCGAACGCCTCCCGGTTGCGCACCATCTGACGCGCCACGTCGCGGCGCGCGTCCTCGGCGCCCCGGCGCTCGAACTTGTTGATCGCCACCACGTCGGCGAAGTCGAGCATGTCGATCTTCTCCAGCTGCGACGCGGCGCCGAACTCCGGCGTCATCACGTACAGCGAGTAGTCGACGTGGTCCACGATGCCGGCGTCACCCTGCCCGATGCCGGGCGTCTCGACGATCACCAGGTCGTAGCCCGCGGCCTTGCACGCCAGCACGGCCTCGTCCAGGCCCTCCGGCACCTCCCCGCCTGCCTGACGGGTCGCCAGCGAGCGGAAGTAGACCTGCGAGCCGTCCAGGCCGTTCATCCGGATCCGGTCGCCCAGCAGCGCACCGCCGCCGCGGCGCCGGGTCGGGTCGACCGCCAGCACCGCGATGCGCAGCTTGTCCTCCTGGTCCAGCCGGAAGCGCCGGAGCAGCTCGTCGGTCAGCGACGACTTGCCCGAGCCGCCGGTGCCGGTGATGCCCAAGACCGGGACCGCCCGGGCGCGCGCCGCCTCCGTGACGCGGGCCAGCCGGTCCTCGGCGACGCTGCCGGCCTGCAGCTGCGTGATGAACCGCGCGAGCGACGGCACGTCACCGGCCAGCAGGTCGTCGTCCGACCCGGCGGACACCTCCGCCAGGTCGTAGTCGCACTCCTTGATCATCAGGTTGACCATGCCCGGCAGGCCCAGCTGGAGGCCGTCGTCCGGGGAGAAGATGCGCGCGACCCCGCGGGAGTGCAGCAGCTCGATCTCCTCGCGCACGATGACGCCGCCACCGCCGCCGTACACCTTGATGTGCCCGGCGCCGCGCTCGTTCAGCAGCTCGACGAGGTAGCTGAAGTACTCCACGTGGCCGCCCTGGTAGGCGCTGATCGCGATGCCGTGGGCGTCCTCGCTGATCGCGGCCGTGACGACCTCGTCCACCGACCGGTTGTGGCCGAGGTGGATGACCTCCGCACCCTGCGACTGCAGGATGCGCCGCATGATGTTGATCGAAGCGTCGTGCCCGTCGAACAGACTCGAGGCGGTGACGAACCGCACCGGGTGCACGGGCCGGTGAAGGGAGGCGTTCATGCCTCAAAAATACTTGGACTTCCTACTATCGCAAACCCAAGCGTGACCGCGGCGACATCCACCGCAGAACCGTAACGATTCAGTAGGCGGGCAGCACGAAGCCTGCGTCGACCGGACGGGTGCCGGGCCCCGCCCCGGCACTTCCCCTGGCTACCGCGCCGGCGTCAGCGCGTGCCGGCGGCGCGCATCGCGATCCACTGCCGCATCGCGTACTCGACCAGCGTGATCAGCGTCTGCTTGGTCGACTCGCGGTCGCGGGCGTCGCAACGCACGATCGGGATGCTCTCGTCGATCGCCAGGGCCTCGCGCACGTCGCTCAGCTCGTGGTGGAGCTGACCGTCGAAGGTGTTGACGCCGATGATGTAGGGCAGCCTGCGGTCCTCGAAGAAGTCGACGGGCGCGAACGAGTCCGCCAGCCGCCGCGTGTCCGCGAGCACCACGGCGCCGATCGCGCCCTTCACCAGGTCGTCCCACATGAACCAGAACCGCTGCTGACCCGGCGTCCCGAACAGGTACAGGATCAGGTCGCTGTCCAGGGACACGCGGCCGAAGTCCATGGCCACGGTGGTGGTGGCCTTGTTGGGTGTCTGGTCGAGGTTGTCGATGCCGCGGCTCGCGTCGGTCATCATGGCCTCGGTGGTGAGCGGCACGATCTCCGAGACCGAGCCGACGAAGGTGGTCTTGCCGGCACCGAAGCCACCGGCCACCACGATCTTGGCCGAGGTCATGGTCTGCGGCGCGGTCTGCCGCGGTGCCTTAAAGCCGACGGAGTCCACTCAACACCCTTTCCATCAACATGAGATGCGCCTCGGCGTCGTCGTTGGTCGACATAGTGCGGTGCACGGTGACCAGCCCGGCATCGGCGGCATCGCTGATGAGGACTCTGGCCACGCCGATCGGGACCCGCAGCAGCGCTGCGATCTCCGCAACCGACCGCGGTGTCCGACATTCTTCCATGATCGAGCGGTGCTCGAACTGCACCGTCAGCGCTCCGGCGTCGAGCCGGGCGAGGACGGCGTCCTGGACGGAGATCAGCGTCTCCAGTTCCAGGGCGACCCGGGCCTTGGTGCGGCCGCCGGTGAGCGCGTACGGGCGCACCACGGCGGTCTCCTCGGCGGGGTGGATCTCGGGCTCCTCGCGCCGGAACGGCACGGGCCGCGACGGCTGGGCGGGCTGCACGGGTTCGAAGAACCCGCTGCCCGGCGAGGAGTCGAACAGGCTCGCCGGCCGGGCCGGGGGCTCCGGCTGGGGCGGCGGAGCGGGTGCCGGCTGCGGCTGTGGCGTCGGCGGTGGCGCGGGGGGCGCCTGCTCGGCCTGTGGTGTTTCGGGGGCTTCGGCCGTGTCGTTCCCGGGCTGCTGGTCGCGCTGCTTCTTGCGCTTCCGGCGGCCGCGCCCGGAGTCCAGGCTGAAGCTGTTCATCACGTCGGCGAACGTCGGCTCCGGTTCACCGCCGGACGTCGGGGAGCCACTCTCGGATCCCGTTGTCATGTCGGCATCATCCCACCGGTTCACCGATCAGGGGACCCGCGGCCCCCTGCAGCTGAGCCCGCAGTTCGGGGGTGAGGATCTGGCCCACCCGGTCGACCAGCATGGTCATCTCGTAGGCGACCTGGCCGATGTCGCAGTTCGGGGCGGCCAGGACCGCCAGGCAGGAGCCGTCGCTGATGGACATCAGGATCATGATCCCGAGCTCCATCTCCACGACGGTCTCGTTGACCGCACCGGCTTCGAAGCACCGCGCCGCGCCCTGGGTCAGGCTGACGAGCCCGGAGGCCACCGCGGCGAGCTGGTCGGCGCGGTCGAGCGGCAACCGGTTCGAAGCGGTCAGCAGCAGGCCGTCGGCCGAAACGACCACCGCGTGCGCCACGCCAGGCACACGCTCGGCGAAATCATTGACCAGCCATCCGAACTGGTTCTGTGGCTGCGGCGTGGTCATTCACCCTCCATGGTTCCTTGATCGGGGTCGGCGGACTGAGCGGTCCGGTGCCTTCCACGCTGAACACCTTGCTGGAAACTGCTCAGCCTGCCACGCACATCCTGCGGGTCACGACGTGTCCGCGGCGCCGGGGCGGGGGCCCCCGGGGCCAGTGCGCTGCCGGGCAGCAACTGCTCACCGCGGCGCCGCTTGGGCAGCCCGGCCGCGGTGAAGTTCGAGGGCGGCGACGAGGAGACGGTCTGCACCGCGGCCCAGCTCTCGTCCGACGCGAACGACCAGGCGCCGTCCCCGCCCGCCACGGCGTCGCCGCTTTGCGGCTGCTGGCCCTGCGCCTGCTGGCCCTGTGGCTGCCGGCTGTGCGGCTGCTGCGGCTCGGCCGGGGTGTCCGGCGCGGATCCCGGCCGCTGGAAGAGGCCGGTGCTCTCGCCGGTGCCGCCGGGCCGCTGGAAGAGGCCCGTGCCCTCGCTCTGGAAGAGCCCGGTGCCACTGTCCGTGCGGAGCTGCCGCTGGGGCAGGCCAGTGTCGGCGGACTTGGGCTGCCGCTGCGGCAGACCAGTGCCGGTTTCCGCTTGAGCCGAAGCCGGCTGCCGCTGCGGGAGGCCGGTTTCGGGGGGCTTGGGCTGCCGCTGGGGCAGACCGCTGCCGGTTTCGGCGGACTGCCGCTGAGGCAGAGCGGCATCACCCTGGGCCGAGACCGGCTGCTGCTGGGACAGGCCACTGTCGGTGGGCTTGGGCTGCCGCTGCGGCAGGCCGCTTCCCGGCTGCGCCTCGCCCCGCGAGGGGGCCTCGTCCTTGGGCTGCCGCTGCGGAAGGCCACTGTCGGACGGCTTGGGCTGCCGCTGCGGCAGGCCGCTTGCCGGCTGCGCCTCGCTGCGTGAGGCGGCGTCCTTGGGCTGCCGCTGGGGCAGGCCCGGCTCGGTCCCTTCCGCAGTCTTCGGCTGGGACTCGGCCTGGGCTGCGGGCTCCTTCGACTGAGCGCGCTCGGTCTCCGAGGCCTGCGAGGCTTCCTTCGGCTGGCGCCGCGGCAAGCCGCTGTCGGTCGCTCCCGCCGCCTTCGGCTCGCGCTGGGGCAGGCCAGCCTCCGTCGAAACCGCGGGCTTCGGCTCGCGCTGGGGCGAGTCGCCGGCCGACTGCGGCTCCGCGGCCTTCGGCTGGCGGCGCGGCAGGCCGTTGTCCGCTGTTTCGGGCTGGCTGGGCTTCGCGCCTTCCGTGGCCGAGCCGCCGGCGGCCTTCGGCTCCCGCTGGGGCAGGCCGGCGTCCGTCGGCCCGGCCGCCTTCGACTCGCGGCGCGGCAAGCCGGCCTCCGTCGAACCCGCCGCCTTCGACTCGCGCTGGGGCAGGCCGGCGTCCGTGGGCTTCGCAGCCTTCGGCTCGCGGCGGGGCAGGCCGGTCTCCGGCGTGGCGGCCGCGGGCTGGGCGCTGTCCGCGGCGCCGGGCTTCGGGCGGCGCTGGGGCAGGCCGCTGTCCAGCTGGGGAGCCTCCGCCGACGGGCGCGGCTTCCGCTCCGCCGCCGCATCCGGGGCAGCAGCGCCGGGGCGCGGGTCCTTCGCTGAATCCGGGGCAGCCGCCCCCGGGCGCGGCTGCCGGCGCGGCAGCCCACCCGGCGACGCCTCGGCCACCGACGAGGCCTCGCTCCCGGTAGTCGGTGCGGTGCTCTGCGCGCTGGCAGCGCTTTCCGGCACCCCAGCGCCTTCGGGCTGGTCGCGCTTCGCGTGGCGGGCCCTGTTCACGCCGCGCTGGAAGCTGCTCAGCCTGCCCCGCACGTCCGCCGGGTCGCGGACCGGGATCTCGCGCTGCGGGTTCGGCGCCGGGGTCTCCGCCGCGGCGCTGCCGGGCAGCAGCTGCTCGCCACGGCGGCGCTTCGGCAGGCCCGCATCGGTGAAGGTCTTCGGCTCCACCTGGGACGCCGCCTGGACCGCGCGCCAGTTCTCGTCGACCGCGAAGTCCCAGCCGCTGGCCGCCTTGTCGCCCGAAGCGCCCGCCTTGTCCGAAGTGGACTCGGCCGTCTTCGAGGAGGCGGCGGGCGGGTCGTCGCTGCGGAACCAGGCCGACAGGGTCTCGTCGAAGATCGGCGTCGTCTCGCGGCGCGACGGCGGCGGCGTCGCGGGCTTCGGCTCGTTCGCCGCCGAGCTCCACCACTCCGACAGCGGGCTGCTGTTCGCCGTGAACAACGCCTTGCCGCTGGGCAGCTCACCCGGCGCGGGCTCCGGCTCCGGCTCGGCGGGCGCCTCGGCGGCCGGGGCGGGCGCGGGTGCGGGCGGCGCCGCAGGCTCCTCCCCCTCCGCCGGAATCGGCGTGAACAACGCGGTACCCGAGATCTCCAGGTCCGACGGCGGCCGCGGCGGCAGCACACCGGAGTGCCCGTTCTGCGTCCAGGACGGGCTGCTGGCCCCGTCACCCGGCGTCTGGCCGAAGTTCGCCAGCGCCTCCGGCCGCCCGGCGCCGTTGACCGTGCGCCGCCGCGGCAGCGCGGTCGACGGGTCCGGCCGGGCCGGGGCAGGCGCGGGCAGGTCCATCACCAGGTCCGCGGGCACCGTGACGGTGGCCCGCACACCCACGATGTCCTTGCCGCCGTGCAGGACCACGCCGATGTCGTGACGCCCGGCGAGGCGGCCGACCACGAACAGGCCCATGCGGCGCGAGGTCGCAAGGTCGACCGTGCCGGCCTCGGTCAGCCGGGCGTTGGCCTCGGCGACCTCGGCCTCGTTCATGCCGATGCCCTGGTCGATGATGTCGATGACCAGGCCGCCGTGGTCGGCGGCGCGGGTCGTCACCGTCACCTGGGTCTCCGGCGCGGAGAACGCGGTCGCGTTGTCCAGCAGCTCCGCGACCAGGCGCATCAGGTCGCTCGCCGCGAAGCCCACGATGCGGGCCTCCGGCGGCGTCTGCACGACGACGCGCTGGTACTGCTCGATCTCCGACACCGCGGCGCGCAGCACGTCGGAGGTGGTGACCGGCTGGCCGGAGCGGCGGCCCGGCTCGGCGCCGGAGAGCACCATCAGGTTCTCGTTGTTGCGCCGCATGCGGGTCGCGAGGTGGTCGAGCTGGAACAGGGTCGCCAGCTGGTCGGCGTCCTCCTCGTCCCGCTCCAGCCGCTCGATCAGCTGCAGCTGCCGCTGCACGAGGCTCTGGCTGCGGCGCGAGAGGTTGACGAACACGCTGCTGTAGCCGGTGCGCATGTTGGCCTGCTCGACCGCGAGGCGCAGCGCCTGGCTGTGCACCGCGTCGAAGGCCTTGGCCACCTCGCCGATCTCGTCGGTGGTGCCGACCGACAACGGCTGCACGTCGGTGCTCTGCTCCCGGCCCTCCTGGATGTTCTGCACCGCGGCGGGCAGCTGCCGGTCGGCGACGTCCAGTGCGCCCGCGCGCAGCATCCGCAGCGACTGCAGCAGCTGGCGGGTGATGAGGATGACGACCGCGGCGGTGACCACGAGCGCGAGGAACAGCAGCACCGCGAGCAGACCCGCGTCCGTGCCCGCGCTGTCCGCGAGGTCCGCGGAGGTGGTCGTGAGCTCGTCGCCCAGGCTGTCGCTCACGGTGTTCAACGCGGCGATCACCGACGCCGACACAGCGGTCCACTGCTGGGCCGAGATGCCGCGCAGCGCGCTGGGCACCGACGCGCCCTCCGCCGCGAGCACGCCGTTCACCAGGCGGCTGCGGGTGTTGAAGTCCTGCCCCATCACGGAGCGGTCGAACTGGGCCTCCTGGGCGGAGCTGGCCGCGGCCCGGAAGTCGGCGAGCCGGTCGGTCAGCCGCAGCTCCGCCGTGCGCAGGTCGTTGAGCTGGCTCGGGGTGAGGTTGCCGCGCGCGATGCCGTAGCCGAGCAGCGACTGCGCGGTGGACGCCTCCTCCTTCACCACCAGCACGTCGTGCAACGCGCTCGGCGTGCCGCCGATGGCGTCGTCGCCGATGCCGGCGACCAGCGCGGTGTCCAGCCCGATCAGCGACTCGGTCATCTCGCTGTAGGCGGCCAGCGCCTGCACCGCGTCGAGGCGGCCCTCCGCGACCTGGCGGCGGACCTCGGGGAGCCGTCCCACGGCGGCCTGCGCGGCTTCGCCGGGCGCGCGGACACCGTCGTCGGCGTCGGCGGCGTGCCCGGTGGCGCTGCTGACCGGCCCGGTCGCCTCGTCCACCAGCCTGCGGGCGGCGTCCAGCTGCGGGGAGCTGCCGACCGTGCCCTGCGTCAGCAGCGCCGCGGTCTCGGTGCGCTCCTGCTGCAGCGCGTCAACGAGCGTGCGGACCGTGCCGTTGAGCTCGACCAGCCGGTTCATCCGCTCGTAGTTGCCGGAGCGTTCGACCTGGTTGCCGATCGTGATCCCGCCCAGCACCAGGGCGACCACGATGGGCACCAGCGACACGGCGGCGAGCTTGGCGGAGAGCCGCCAGTCCCGCCAGCGCGTGAGCGTGGCCCACTTCGACGGCTCCTTCGGTTGCTGGCCGAGGAGCTGTCCCACAGGCACTTGGCCCTGTCCTGCAACGGTCACGAAGGTGACTCCCTGTCCGGCGTCTGCTGTGCGTGGTGGGCCGGACCCGTGCCGGAGCGCACGGCGACGGCACCGCGTGGCCTCAACCGCATGGCTCTCCTCATCACGGGTGGAACTTCGTCGCTTCTCCTGCAGCCCCAGCCGACGGCGCTGTCCCGGCCGCCCGCCGTCCCGCCGGACCGGCCCGGCGCCGTTGCCGGTGCATCATGCGGTGTGCACGATGCCGCGCACAACACCGGTTTACGCTCGGTCACAGCGAGTCAGCGTGGCCCCGGAAGCGTACACCAAACGGGCTCAGCCGAAGCCCGCCGAATCCGGGGGTGCTGACCTGCGGAAATACCGCTGGTGACAAGGGGTTTACGCGAAATGCCTTGTCAGGGCAGCACAAGCGGGGTGCGTGGTTACGGCAGGGCACCCCCACACCGTGGACCTGTCACCCACTTAGCCCAGAGTTTACTGGGATGAATCGGAAAATCCGCACCGACCGTGCGAACGCGCTGTGGCGGCGCGGCCTAATACCGCCCGATCTTGTGGCTTTCGCTGTGATGTGGATTTCTGCCCGGTCACCGCCGTTGGCCAGCGTTTTCCCACCACCGCCGCGGTGTTGCGCGTCTTGACGCCCCTCACCCCTTCCAGGGACGGCACCCCGCGCCACTTCACAGCCGGTTACGTGCTTCGGCGGAATCCCGCCCGCCTTTCGCCCGATCAGCGGATTAACCCGTCCGGGTGGCGCAGACCCGCTTCACTCTGAAGAGGTCCTCCGCTGTCGGAGGCGCAGGTCGCCGTGGCTAGCATGTGCGCTCCCGAAGGATTTTCGCCGACTTCGCTCGCTCGCCGGGAGGCAGAGATGCAGAACGTCGCCCGCACCGCTGCGCGCAACCCCGTGGAGGACACGGGACAGATGCGGCCGCTGTTCGGCAGCAGCAGCCCGACCACCCCCGAGCCACCCGGCCCGCGCCGCCGGACGGGCCCCGACTTCGTCGCGATCCAGCGCAGCGAGGAGTTCACCGCGCTGCGCAGCCGGTTCCGCCGCTTCGTGTTCCCGATGAGCCTGGCGTTCGTGCTCTGGTACCTCCTCTACGTGCTGCTCGCCGCGTACGCGCACGACTTCATGAGCATCAAGGTGTTCGGCGAGGTCAACGTCGGGATCGTCCTCGGGATCCTCCAGTTCGTCTCGACCGCCGCGATCACGGCCGCCTACCTGCGGTTCGCGCGGCGCCGGATCGACCCCGAGGTGGACGAGGTCCGCCGCCAGGCAGGAGTGCAGTGACCCCGATGAACCACCTTCTCGCCGCAGGCGGTGCGACCGCGGCCAGCAACCCGGTCGTGAACATCGCCGTCTTCGCGCTCTTCGTCGCCATCACGCTGTTCGTCGTGTACCGCGTGAGCAGCCGGAACTCCTCGCGCTCCGACTACTACGCCGCGGGCAGCGCGTTCACCGGGCGGCAGAACGGCATCGCGTTGTCCGGTGACTTCCTGTCGGCCGCGTCGTTCCTCGGCATCGCGGGCGCGATCGCCGTGCACGGCTACGACGGGTTCCTCTACTCGATCGGCTTCCTGGTCGCCTGGCTGGTCGACCTGCTGCTCATCGCGGAGCTGCTGCGCAACACCGGCCGCTTCACCATGGGCGACGTGCTGAGCTTCCGGATGAAGCAGCGCCCGGTGCGCGCCGCCGCCGCGACGTCGACGCTGGTCATCTCGCTGTTCTACATGCTGGCCCAGATGGCGGGCGCCGGCGGTCTGATCGCGCTGCTGCTGAACATCCACGGCGGGCTCGGCCAGGCCCTGATCATCGCCGTGGTCGGCATCGTCATGGTGCTGTACGTGCTGGTCGGCGGCATGAAGGGCACGACGTACGTCCAGATCATCAAGGCCACCATCCTGATCCTGTCCGCGGTGCTGATGACCGTGTTCCTGTTCGGCAAGTTCGGCTTCAGCCTGTCGAACCTGCTCTCGCAGGCGGCCTACCACAGCCCGATGGGCGGGAAGCTGCTCGAGCCGGGCGGCCAGTACGGCGCGAACGGCACCACGAAGCTGGACTTCGTGTCGCTGGCCGTCGCGCTGATCCTGGGCGCGGCCGCGCTGCCGCACGTGCTGATGCGCTTCTACACGGTGCCGAACTCGCACGAAGCGCGCCGCTCGGTCGTGTGGGCCACCGCCTGCATGTTCGTGTTCTACCTGTGCACCCTGGTCATCGGCTTCGGCGCGGCCGCGCTGGTCGGCACGGACCAGATCAAGGCCGCGCCCGGTGGCGAGAACTCCGCGGCGCCGCTGCTGGCGCTGCACATCGGCGGCACGCTGCTGCTGGGCATCATCGCGGCGGTCGCGTTCGCCACGATCCTGGCGGTGGTGGCCGGCCTGACGCTGACCGCGTCGGCGTCCTTCGCCCACGACGTGTACGCCAACATCTTCAAGCGCGGCCACGCCGACCCGGTCGACGAGGTGCGGGTGGCGCGTTTCACCGCGATCGGGATCGGGGTGCTGGCGATCATCGGCGGCATCCTCGCCAACGGGCAGAACATCGCGTTCCTGGTCGCGCTGGCGTTCGCGGTCGCGGCCTCGGCGAACCTGTCGACGCTGCTGTACTCCCTGTTCTGGAAGCGGTTCAACACCACCGGCACGCTGTGGGCCATCTACGGCGGGCTCGGCGCGTGCCTGGTGCTGGTGATCTTCTCGCCGGTGGTGTCCGGTTCGCCGGACTCGATCATCAAGGGCGTGGACTTCCACTGGTTCCCGCTGAAGAACCCGGGCCTGGTGTCGATCCCGTTCTCGTTCCTGTGCGGCTTCCTCGGCACGATCCTGGCCAAGGACAAGGCCGACCCGCGCAAGCACGCCGAGATGGAGGTCCGTTCGCTGACCGGGATCGGCTCCTGAGACGCTTCACGGGTGAGCGTTGAGCGGATCAGGCGGTTCCTGAGCGAAGCAGGCCCCGGCACGCCGTGCCTGGTCGTGGACACGGACACGGTCGCCGAACGCGTGCGGGAGTTCGTCCGCGAGTTCCCGCGCGCGTGTCTGCGTTACGCGGTCAAAGCCAACCCCGAGCCCGCGGTGCTGCGGGCCGTGCTCGGCGCGGGCGGCGGGTTCGACGTCGCGAGCCCGGCGGAGATCGAGGCGTGCCTGGCGGCCGGTGCGGAGCCGGCGGCGCTGTCCTACGGGAACACGATCAAGAAGCCGGCCGACATCGCGTTCGCGTGGGCGCGCGGGGTGCGTGACTTCACCACCGACGCCCCCGGTGACCTGGCCGCGCTGGCCGAGCACGCGCCGGGCGCGTCGGTGTCGGTGCGGGTACTGGTGGACGGCCCGGCTTCGGCCACGCCGTTCGGGCAGAAGTTCGGCTGCGAGCCGGACCGGGCCGCCGACCTGCTCGCCGAGGCGGACCGGCTGGGCCTGGACGCGGCCGGGATCGCGTTCCATGTCGGATCGCAGCAGCCGGACCCGGGTGCGTGGGAGGCCGGCGTCGCCGCGGCCGCGAAGATCTTCGCCGACTGCGCGGCCCGCGGGGTGCGGCCGCGGCGGCTGAACATCGGCGGCGGGTTCGGCATCACCTACCGCGAAGCAGTGCCGTCGCTCGCCGGGTACGCCGGGGCGATCCGGTCCGCGGTGGCCGCGTACTTCCCGGACGAGCCGGAGGTGCTGCTCGAACCCGGCCGGGCCGTGGTCGCCGAGGCCGGGCTGATCCGCACCGAGGTGGTGCTGGTGGCCACCCGGTTCGGACGGCGCTGGGTCTACCTCGACGTCGGCCGGTACAACGGGCTCGCCGAGACCGAGAACGAGGCCATCCCCTACCGGCTGGAACCGGTGGACCGCGGCGGTGAGCGGGGTCCCGTCGTGCTCGCCGGCCCGACGTGCGACGGTGACGACGTGCTGTACCAACGGACCCCGTACGAGCTGCCGCTGTCGCTGCGCGCCGGTGACCGGATCGACATCCTCGACGCCGGCGCGTACACGGCGAGCTATTCGTCGGTGGCGTTCAACGGGATCCCGCCCCTGCGCACCTACTGCCTGGAAGGAGGCGTGCTCGCCGATGGCGCGTGAGATCGGCGCGTTCGCCGGACGGCACGTCCTCGCCGAGCTGCGGGGCATCGCCCCCGGCCTGCTGGACGATCCGGCGTTCCTGCGTGAGGCGTTGCGGTCCGCGGTGACCGAGGCCGGGGCGACGGTCCGCGAGGTGGTCGGCCACCGGTTCGAGCCGCAGGGCGTGACCGTGCTGGCGCTGCTGGCCGAGTCGCACGCCTCGGTGCACACCTATCCGGAGATCGGCGCGGTGTTCGCGGACGTGTTCACCTGCGGGGACCAGGCGGACCCGGTGCTCGCGGTGCGGCTGCTGTCCGCCGCGCTGGGCGCCGCGGACGTGGAGATGTCGGTCGTCGAGCGCGGGGAGAAGCATGTCACGGCAGATCGTTGAGCCCCTCGGCCCCGGGTTGTCGCGGGTGTGGGACGTGTCCGAGGTGCTGTTCGACGAGCACACCGGCTTCCAGCGCCTGCTGATCGGCCGCACCGCGCAGGGCGTGTCCCTGTTCTGCGACGACGAGCGGCAGAGCACCGAGGAGAGCCAGCTCGTCTACCACGAGGCGCTGATGGTGCCCGCGATGCTGCTGGCCGCCGAGTTGCGCCGGGCGCTGATCATCGGGTCGAGCGAGGGCGTGGCGAGCCAGCTGGCCGTGGCGTTCGGCGCTGAGCAGGTCGACCACGTCGACATCGACCGGGTCGCGGTCCGGACGTGCGCGGAGCTGCTCCCCTACGGCTACACGCTCGACGAACTGGCAGCCGCCGAGCGTGGCGACGGACCGATCCGGGTGCACTACCAGGACGGGTTCTCGTTCGCCGAGTCGTCGCCGGGCGGGTACGACCTGGTGGTGATCGACCTGCCGGACGAGAACACCGACCCGGCGGCGCAGCACAACCGGCTCTACGGCGCGGACTTCCTGCGGCAGTGCGTCAAGCTGCTCGCGCCCGGCGGCGTGGTGTGCTGCCAGGGCGGCTGCCCGACGCTGTGGCGCAACGACACGCTGCGGGTGGCGTGGGCGCGGTTCCGGGAGGTCTTCGCCACGCCGGTGTACTTCGGCTCGGACGAGCACGAGTGGGCGTTCCTGTCCGGCCGGACAGACGAGGTGGCCGACCCGGTGGGCGAGATGGTCGCCCGGCTGGACGGCTTCCGGCCGGCGACCCTGGACGCGGACACCCTGCGCGGGTCGACCGTCGTGCCCTACTCGCTCAGAGCTTGCGACCCGCCTGGACGCGGTGCGTGACCGAGCGCTCCGCGACGAACGACAGGAACGGGATGGTGCCCGCGAGCAGCACCAGGATGGTGCCCTTGATCGACCACCGCGCCTTGAGCGCCAGGTCGACCGCGAACACCAGGTAGACCATGTAGAAGACGCCGTGGCTGACGCCGGCCCAGCTCATCATGCCGGGCGAGTCGAACGCGTACTTCAGGATGAACGCCGCCGTCAGCAGCAGCAGCGCGACACCGGTGACGTAGGCCAGCACGCGGTAGCGCAGCAGCGGCCCCCGCAGGGCCGGCGCGGCCTTCGCGGCCGGGGCGCCTTCGCGTTCGTCGGTGTCCACCATCGCAGTCTGCCTTTCTAGCTCTCGCGCTGGTCACGAGCGTGCAGCTCGGCCAGGTAGCGGTTGTACGCGGCGAGCTCGGGGTCCTCGTCGTCGGCCGAAGCCCGGCGCACCCGCGGCGCGGGCACCTCGCTCACCGGCTTGCGGCCCCACTCGGCACGCGACTCCTCCGGCGCGGCGTCCTCCGCGGCCGCCTCGCGGCGCAGCTTCCAGATCCGCCACACCATGAACGCCGGGAACACGCCGAACAGCGGCCACTGCAGCACGTAACCGAGGTTCTGGAACGAGCCGCTCGCCGATTCGAACCGGTTCCACTGCCACCAGGCCAGCCCGCAGCAGACCGCGAACGCGGCGACGCACAGGACGCCGATCGCGATCCGGCGCGGCGTGAACAGACCCGTGGGCACCCCACGACGCTAGCACCCGCGGGTCAGGAGACCTTGACGACCTGGGCGGCCTTGGCGTAGGCGTCGGCGAGGCCGAACACCTTCTGCCCGTAGTCGACCGAGTTGTTGTACGACAGGATTCCCGCCCACCAGCCGTTCGCGCTGGCCATGTCGCGGCCGCCGACGCACAGGTACTTGGCCGCGGCGAGCGCGGCGGCGTCGATCTGCTGCGGGTTGTAGCCGCCGCCGTAGCGGGCCCAGGTGCTGGGCAGGAACTGCATCGGCCCGACCGCCCGGTCGTACACCGGGTCGCCGTCGAAGCGGCCGCCGTCGCTGTCGCCGATCGCCCTGATGCCGGGCGACCCGTCCAGCGGGACGCCGATGATCGCCTTCGACGGCAGCCCGTTGGCCTGCAGCACCGCGCCGCCGTACTGGCCGTGGTTGGACTCGACCCGGCCGATGCCGGCGAGCGTGGCCCAGGACAGCCGGCACTTCGGCTGCGCGGCCCGCATCTCCAGCTCGGCGTTGCCGTAGGCGACGAGCGCGCGGGCCGGGATGCCGGTGACGTCGGAGACCTTGGCCGCCCACTGGGAAAGCAGGTCGCCGCCGCCGGACTGCTGTTGCTGCTGGGGTTGCTGCTGCGGCTGGGTCTGCGCCGCGGGGGTGCCCTCGACGGTCGCGTTGACCGGGGCCGCCGAACCGGGCGCGACCTGTGCCGCCGCGTTGTCCAGGTCCGGGATCTCGGTGGTGGTCTCGGTGCGGTCGGGCCGGGTGACCGCGCTGGTCGCCCAGACCCCGCCGACCGCCGCGGCCAGCACCACCACCACGACCGCGAGCCTGCCGAGCACCGCCGGCGCGGCCCGCCTGCCGGCGGGCTGCGCCACGGCTTCCTCCTCGGTGGACACGTCCGCAGGGTCGTGCTCGATCTGCTCCGTGTCCAAGAACCTTGCCTCCCACCGACGTCCGCACGCTCCCGCGCGCCGACGATAGGTGCGCCGGTGTCAAGCGAGCGCTAAAGCCTCACCTGACCAACGAGGCCGCGTTTCCTGACGTTACGCGACCTCGACGGTCAGCTGGCGCGCTGCTGGCGGGCGAGGCGGGCGACGCACCAGGCCGGGGCGCTGCCGCGGCGCAGGTGCTGCAGGACCGTCATCGGGCCGAGACGGCGGGACAGGTCGGACGGCCTGAGGCCGGCGGACCGGTAGTCCAGCGCGCGCTGGTCGAGCGGGCTGATGCCGGCGTCCCACCAGGCCTTGGCCTCTTCGATGTCGCCGACCATCTGCCACCAGCCGGCCGCGGCGACCAGCAGGTCGACCGGCACCTCGGGCAGGCGTTCCTGCATCGCGTCCAGGTAGTCCGGGTCGGCCGACTCCACCGGCTTCCACGTGCGGGTGCCGGTGCGGGCCCGCTGGCCGGGAATCCCTGGTGGTTGCTGCGGCAGTTCGGCGAGCCAGGCGGAGGCGATCCGGTCGGCCTCCATCTCCTCCGGCGTGCGCTCGAGCTCGGACGCCCACTGGGCAATCACCGCATCCACCCCGGGATCTCCGGTCATCCCTGCCTCCTCGTGCCCCACTGAAAGCCACCATCGAACGGCGATGATCGAAGCGATTGACCGTTTCGCCGGCGAGAACCGGCTGGTCACGCAATGTGAGCACCGTAGGGGGAATTCGGGCCGTCGCGCCAGAGGTTCCGGGCAAGGAATTCAGCGACCAGCGCGTTAATCACCCCAATCCACCCGGATGGTCGAACAGCGCCCCTCAGATGCCAAGATTGGTGACTTTCCGTAGCTGACGGCGAGACGCGCACGGCCACGGCCGGCACCGCGGGAGGCGGTGCCGGCCGTGGCCGGAGTGGGGTCAGGAGAAGAGGCTGCGGACGAACGTCACGATGGCTTCGGCGCCGTCCCGGAGCCAGCCCAGCGCGCTGCGCACCACCTCTGCGGACTCGGTCGGACGCGTGATCAGGAAGAACAGCACGAGCGCGACGACAGCCACGATGACGATCTTCTTGGTGTTCGCCGACATGGCCGTGTTCCCCTCGCTGCACTGGGCCCGCGGCGCGCCGCGGGCCTGGTTCCCCCGATCAACGGCAATCCTGCCGTCACCGGGACGTTTTCGACACCCCTTCACACGGATGGCTGGACGCTGTGACGCTGCGTGCCCAGCCGGGACTTGTGACCACTCTAAACGATCTGTCGCACGCGCGTCAGGAGGCGATCACCTGCGCGCCGCCCACCTTGCCGGTACCCCGTTGCGGGGAAAGGAATCGCGGCCGCCGGGCCGCGTGGAACCCGCCTCAGGAAGCGATCACCCCCGCCGCTCGCAGCGCCGCGACCCGCTCGGCGTCGTACCCGAGTTCGGCGAGGACGTCCTCGGTGTCCGCCCCCTTCTCGTGGGGCGCCTCGGGCGTCGCGGGCGGCGTGCGGTCGAACCGCGGCGCCGGGGCGGGCTGGACCACGCCGCCGATCTCCACGAACGTCCCGCGCGCCGCGTTGTGCGGGTGCGCCGCCGCCTCCCACGGGCTCAGCACCGGCGTCAGGCACGCGTCTGTGCCCTCCGCCCGCGCCACCAGCTCGTCCCGCGTGAACTTGCCGATCGCCGACGCCAGGATTTCCCGCAGCCGCGGCCACTGGTTCCAGTCCAGGTGCACCGGCAGCTCCGCCGGGTCCAGTTCGAGCACCCGCACCAGGTCGCCCCAGAACCGCATCTCGATCGCCCCGACCGCGACGTACTTGCCGTCCGCGGTCTCGTAGGTGTCGTAGAACGGGGCGCCGCCGTCGAGGACGTTGCCGCCCCGCTCGTTCGGCCACATCCCGGCCGACCGCATCCCGAACAGCTGCGTCATCAGCAGCGCCGCGCCGTCGACCATCGCCGCGTCCACCACCTGCCCGCGACCCGAGGAGGTCCGCTCGTGCAGCGCGGCGAGGATGCCGAACGCCAGCAGCATCCCGCCGCCGGCGAAGTCACCCACGAGGTTGAGCGGCGGCACCGGCCGATCCCCGGCGCGCCCGATGGGTTCGAGCGCGCCGGCGACGCTGAGGTAGTTGATGTCGTGCCCGGCCGCCGAAGCGAGTGGCCCGTCCTGGCCCCAGCCGGTGACCCGGCCGTAGACGATCCGCGGGTTTCGCCCCTGCACGTCTTCCGGGCCCAGCCCCATGCGCTCGGCGACGCCGGGGCGGAACCCCTCGATGAACACGTCGGCCCGGTCGGCGAGCCGCAGCACGACCTCCACGCCCTCGGCGCTCTTGGTGTCCACGCCGATGGTCCGGCGGCCGCGGGTGAGCGGGTCGTTGGGCACGCCGAGGACGTCCGCCCCCGGCTTGGCCCGGTCGACCCGCACCACGTCGGCGCCGAGGTCGGCCAGCAGCGTGCCCGCGAACGGCGCCGGGGCGAGACCGGCCAGCTCGACGACCTTCAGCCCGGCGAGTGGTCCCGCCATCAGAGCGTCCGCGAGATGACTTCGCGCATGATCTCGCTGGTCCCGCCGAAGATGCGGGAGATGCGCAGATCCGTCCACGCGCGCGCGATCGGGTACTCGGTCATGTAGCCGTACCCGCCATGCAGCTGGACGCAGTCGTCGACGACCTTGTTGGCCCGCTCGGTGGTCCACAGCTTGACCATGGCCGCGCCCTGCACGTCCAGCTCGCCCTTGAGGTGCCGCTCGATGCACTGGTCGAGGAACGCGCGGGCCACGGCCGCCTCGGTGGCGGCGTCGGCGAGCTTGAACTTGCTGTTCTGGAAGTTGTAGACCGGGCGGCCGAACGCGGTGCGGCCCTTCGTGTACTCGATGGTGAGGTCGATCGCAGCCTCCATGCCCGCCACCGCGGTGACCGCGATGATCAGCCGCTCCTGCGGGAGCTGCTGCATCATCTGGATGAAGCCCTGGCCCTCCTCGCCGAGCAGGTTCGCCGCGGGCACCCGCACGTCGTCGAAGAACAGCTCGGCGGTGTCCTGGCCCTTGAGGCCGACCTTGTCGAGCACGCGGCCACGGCGGAAGCCCTCGCGGTTGGTCTCGACGACGATCAGCGACACCCCGGCCGCGCCGGCGTCCGGGTCGGTCTTGCAGGCCAGCACCACCAGGTCGGCCATGCCGCCGTTGCTGATGAAGGTCTTGGCGCCGTTGATGACGTACTCGTCGCCCTCGCGCACCGCGCGGGTCTTGATGCCCTGCAGGTCGGAGCCGGTGCCGGGCTCGGTCATGCCGATCGCGCCGACCCACTCGCCGCTGGCGAGCTTGGGCAGCCACTCCTTCTTCTTCTCTTCGGTGGCGTAGTGCAGCAGGTAGTGCGCCACGATCCCGTTGTGCACGGACACGCCCCAGGAGCCGTCGCCGCTGCGGGCCTGCTCCTCGTACAGCACGGCTTCGTGCGCGAAGGTGCCGCCACCGCCGCCGTACTCCTCGGGGATCGAGATGGCGAGCAGCCCGACCTCGCCCGCCTTGGTCCACAGCTCGCGATCGACGGACTTCTGCTCGCTCCACCGCTCCTGGTGCGGCACGAGCTCCTTCTGGCAGAACGCGCGGGCCAGCTCGCGGAACTCGCCCAGGTCCTGCGCCCAGGAACTCTTCGGTGCGGGCAACGGCATCGGTGACCTCCAGCGGTGGAAAACATTACGGACGGAATGTAAGTTCCGACTGGAATGTACATCCGGGGACAGCGCCGGTAAAGGAGGCGACGTGACCGCGCGGGGGCACCGCACACAAGCCGAGCGCCGGGAGCAGACCCGGACCGCCCTGCTCGACGCGACCATCGAATGCCTGGTCGAGCTCGGCTACGCCCGCACGTCGATGCAGGAGATCTGCGCCAGGGCGGGGGTGTCGAAAGGGGCGGCGCAGCACCACTTCGCGGACAAGGCCGACCTGATGGCGGCCGCTGTGGCGCATCTCACGAGCCGGCGGACAGCGGCGCTGGCGGAGTCGTTCACGGACCTGCCGAGCGGCGAGGAGGCCATTCCCGCGGCGATCGACCTGCTGTGGGCCGGTTATTCCGGCACGCTCGCCACCGCAGCGACCGAACTGTGGATCGCGGCGCGCACCGACCCGGCCCTGCGGGCGGCGATCCGGCCGGTCGACCGGGCCCTGGGCCGCGAAACGCTGACGCTGATCCGGAACTTCGCGCCCGACCTGCCCCGCGAGCGCCTGGAGACGCTGTTCTGGCTGACGGTGAACTTCACCCGCGGTCTGGCGCTGGACGCCGAGCTGGGTGGCGCGCCCGCGCGGCGGAAGCAGCTGCTGGAGGAGTGGAAGCGGCTCGCGGTGAGCGCCTATCGCGGCGACTGAACGGGTACTCCGTACGGTGTATAGAGTAGGGGTATGGGACACCCCGCCGACAGCCATGCCCTGATCCGCGTCCTGGGCGCTCGCGTCAACAACCTGCGCGACGTCGACGTCACCATCCCCAAACGCCGCCTCACCGTGTTCACCGGAGTCTCCGGCTCCGGCAAGAGCTCGCTGGTGTTCGGCACGATCGCCGCGGAGTCGCAGCGGCTGATCAACGAGACCTACTCCGCCTTCGTCCAGGGCTCCCTGCCACGGGCCGCTCGCCCCGACGTCGACGTCCTGGAGGGCCTGACCACGGCGATCGTGGTCGACCAGGAGCGGATGACCCCGAACTCCCGCTCCACCGTCGGCACCGCCACCGACGTGCACGCCATGCTGCGTATCGTGTTCTCCCGCCTCGGCGAGCCCAGCGCCGGCCCCGGGTTCCACTACAGCTTCAACCTGCCCGCCGGGGCCTGTCCGCGCTGCGAGGGCACCGGCCAGGTGTCCGAGATCGACCTCGGCGCCGTCGTCGACCGGGACCGGAGCCTGTCCGAGGGCGCCATCCAGGTCCCGGGCTTCACCCCGGACGGCTGGCTCGTGCGCACCTACACCGGCTCCGGGTTCCTCGACCCGGACAAGAAGATCCGCGACTACAGCGACACCGAGCTGCACGACCTGCTGCACCGCGACCAGACCAAGATCCGGCTCGGCGGGTCCAGTATCTCCTACGAGGGCCTGCTCCACCGGGTGCGGAAGTCGTTCCTGTCCAAGGACAAGGACGCACTGCAGCCACACGTGCACGCCTTCGTGGAGCGGGCGGTCACCTTCGCCGCGTGCCCGGAGTGCGGTGGGGCGAGGCTGAACGCGGCGGCGCTGGCCTCCCGCATCGACGGGATCAACATCGCCGACGCCTGCGCCATGCAGATCAGCGACCTGACCCGGTGGGTGCGCGGGCTGAGCGCCCCCTCGGTGGCTCCGCTGCTGGCGAACCTGACCCGCACCCTGGATTCGTTCGTCGAGATCGGCCTCGGCTACCTGTCACTGGACCGGCCGGCCGGGACGCTGTCGGGCGGCGAGGCGCAGCGCGTGAAGATGGTCCGCCACCTCGGCTCCAGCCTGACGGACGTCACCTACGTGTTCGACGAGCCGACCGTCGGGCTGCACCCGCACGACATCCACCGCATGCACGAGCTGCTGCTGCGCCTGCGGGACAAGGGCAACACGGTGCTGGTGGTCGAGCACAAGCCGGAGACGATCCGGATCGCCGACCACGTCGTCGACCTCGGTCCCGGTGCGGGCACCGCGGGCGGGCAGGTCTGCTACGAAGGCGACGTGGAGGGGTTGCGTGCCTCCGGCACGCTCACCGGGCGGCACCTGGGCTACCGCGCCGCGGTCAAGGACAGCGTGCGCGTCCCCACCGGGGCCCTGCCCATCCGCGGCGCCGCCGAGAACAACCTGCGGAAGGTCGACGTGGACGTGCCGCTGGGCGTGCTCACGGTGGTCACCGGGGTGGCCGGGTCCGGCAAGAGCTCGCTGGTCCACGGGGCCGTGGCCCGGCACGAGGGCGTGGTCGTCGTCGACCAGAGCGCGATCCGGGGCTCGCGCCGCTCCAACCCGGCGACCTACACCGGGCTGCTCGACCCGGTGCGCGCCGCGTTCGCCAAGGCCGGCGGGGTGAAACCGGCGTTGTTCAGCTCCAACTCCGAAGGCGCCTGTCCGGCCTGCAAGGGCGCCGGCGTCGTCTACACCGACCTGGCGCTCATGGCCGGGGTGACCACCGTGTGCGAGGAGTGCGAGGGCCGCCGCTTCCAGGCCCACGTGCTGGAACACCGGCTCGGCGGGCGCAACATCGCCGAGGTGCTGGCGATGACGGTCGCCGAAGCCGCGGAGTTCTTCGCCACCGGGTTGCCTGCCGCGCACCGGATCCTGGTGCGGCTGCGCGACGTCGGCCTCGGGTACCTCACGCTCGGCCAGCCGCTGACCACCCTGTCCGGCGGGGAGCGGCAGCGGCTCAAGCTCGCCGTGCACATGGCCGCCGACGCCCCGGTGCTCGTCCTCGACGAGCCGACGACCGGGCTCCACCTGGCCGACGTGGCCCAACTGCTGGAGCTGCTCGACCGGCTGGTGGACAGCGGGCGCTCGGTGGTGGTCGTCGAGCACCACCTGGCGGTCATCGCGCACGCCGACCACGTCATCGACCTCGGACCGGGCGCGGGAAGCGACGGCGGCAGCGTCGTGTTCGAGGGCAGTCCGGCCGAGCTCGCGGCCGCTCGCGCGACGCTGACCGGCGAGCACCTCGCGCGGTACGTGGCGTGACAGGCGGCCGGCCCGGCCCTCGCCCGGGCCGGCCGCCCACTCCTGAGACGTGTGGATCTCCGACTGTGACGTTCCCGAACGAAAAGGGATCCTGGCCATACCGACGGTATGCTGTACTCGCCGGTAACGCCGCCGACCAGCGCCAGGAGGGCCGATGACCAGCACTGCCGCGAACACGGGTGAGGCTTCGACGGGACCGAACACCGTCGGCGGGATCCCCGGCGCGCCCACCGCGGCCCGCGCCGCGCAGCTCGCCCGGCGGGCCGAAGGCGGTCAGGATTCCGCTCCGGTGGAGATCACCGCGCCGTTCACCGGGCTGCCGACCGCGACGCTTCCGCAGGCCACCGACGCAGACGTGCGTGCGGTGTTCGCTGCGGCGCGCTCTTCGCAGCGGGCGTGGGCGGCGCGTCCGGTGGCCGAGCGGCAGCGGGTGCTGAAGCGGCTCGCGGAACTCATTCTGGGCCGTCAGGAGGAGATCCTGAACCTGGTGCAGCTGGAGGCTGGCAAGGCGCGGATCGACGCGTTCGACGAGGTCAGCGCGACGGCCCTGGTCGCGGGCTACTACGGCAAGCACAGCGCGAAGATCCTCGGCGCCCGCCGCGCCGCCGGGGTCATCCCGGTCGCCACGAAGGCGGGCGAGGTGCGTCACCCCAAGGGTGTCGTCGGGGTCATCTCGCCGTGGAACTACCCGCTGGCACTGACCGCGATGGACGTGCTGCCGGCGCTCGCGGCGGGCAACGCGGTGGTGCAGAAGCCGGACAACCAGACCGCGTTGTCGGCGTTGTGGCTGCACGAGCTGGCCGAGGAGGCCGGTCTGCCCGCGGGGGTGTGGCGGATCGTGCTGGGCCGGGGTTCGCGCATCGGCGACGCGATCGTCGAGGAGTCGGACTACCTGTGCTTCACCGGTTCGACGCCGACCGGGAAGGCGCTGGCGGAGAAGGTCGCGAAGCGGCTCACCGGCTATTCGCTGGAGCTGGGCGGCAAGAACCCGATGATCGTCCTGCCGGATGCCGACGTGGCGAAGGCGACGGCCGGTGCGGTGACGGCGTGCTTCTCCTCCGCCGGGCAGTTGTGCGTGTCGGTCGAGCGGATCTACGTGCACGACAACATCCGGGACGAGTTCACGAAGGCGTTCGTGGCGAAGACGAAGGCGCTGAAGCTGGGCGCCGAACTCGGCTTCGCTGCGGACATGGGCTCGTTGACGAGCGCCGACCAGCTGGCGGCGGTGAGCGCCCACGTGGAGGACGCGCGGGCCAAGGGAGCGACTGTGCTCACGGGCGGCCGGGCCCGTCCCGACCTGGGCCCGTTGTTCTACGAGCCGACGGTGCTCACGGACGTGACGGAGGACGTGGCGCTGTTCCGGGAGGAGACGTTCGGCCCGGTGGTCGCGATCTACGGCTACACGGACCTGGATGAGGCCATCGAGCGCGCGAACGACACCGAATACGGCCTGAACGCGAGCGTGTGGTCCGGCAGCGCGGCCGCGGGATGGGCGGTGGCCACCCGGTTGAAGGCCGGAACGGTCAACGTGAACGAAGGCTACGCGGCGACCTTCGGCAGCGTCGGCCTGCCCATGGGAGGCATGAAGGACAGCGGCTTCGGAAGGCGGAACGGCGCCGAGGGACTGCTGAAGTACACCGAAGCACAGTCGATCGCCGTGCAGAGGGGCGTCCGGCTTCGACCGCCTCGCGTGGTGCCGGGGAAGGTTTGGGCTCGGGGCATGACGATCGGACTCCGCCTGCTGGACAAGCTACCGCGCCGGTAGTTGTTCTTTTCGCGGCCCCACAACAAAAACCGCCGCCTGGCAACGTAAAAGCAAGCGACTACCCCAACCAGACCTCCCCCGCCCCCGATCCACAGCCGATCTTTAGTCGCCGACCAGGGTTGTCAAGGCACGCTTTCCCGCCTTGACAACCCTGCTCGGCGACTGAAACACAATCAGGCATCGGGGGCGGGGGTGGTCGGAAGGTGACCGTTTGGCGCCGTGAGGCGCTGTTTCCGCCCGCAGGGCGGGCTCTTCGCCGTGTCAGGCGGCGGTTTAAAGATCAAGAGATGTCCTCGCCGGACGGGCAGGCTCCGGGATGACCTAGGGGTGGGTGCCTCGTCTCGCCCTGGCGAGGTGGTCGCTGTGCGGTCATCCCGTCGCCTTCCGGTTTGTGCATATCACCTTGACCCAGGGCCGCAAGGTTGGCATGTTCGGCTGCCGGTTGGCGGCCTGGGTTGCGGCCCTGGCTCAAGGTGATCGTTGCGTGTCAGGCGACGGGATGACCACCCAGCTCGGGTTATGTTCACTGCACGCCGCTGTGCGCCGTCAGGTTAGTAGGCCCTTGTCGTAGGCGATGGCTACTGCTTCGGCTCTTCGGTTGGCGCCTAGTTTCGCCATCACTCGTGACAGGTGGACGCTCACCGTTTTCTCGCTGATGAACAACTCTTCGCCGACCTGTTTGTTCGTCCGGCCCAGTGCCACTCGTTCCAGCACGGCACGTTCGCGGTCCGTCAGGGGGTCGACGGTGGGGCGCGGGGCTGGTTGTGGCTCCACGCCCGGGATTTCGATGCGGGCGCGCCGGGCGACCTCGCGGACCGCGTCGCGTAGGGGTACTGCCCTCAGGGTGACGGCGACGTCGTGCGCGGCCAGCAACTCCTTCGCGGCCAGACCCGCGTCGCCCTGGGTGGACAACAGCGCTTCGGCGTGGTGCCACCGGCAGATCGCCTGCTCGTAAACCGCGCCGTAGTCGAATGCGGCGACGGCCGCCGCCCACAGTGCGGGGTCCGCTGGGCCTTCCAGGCCGCTCGCGGAGGCTTCGGCCCGTGCCAGCCACGCCCGCCCCTCCGGGCCGAGCGTCTGCGCCCGCGGCTTGCCGTTCGCGCCCGCGTACCGGACGTGCTCGATCAGCTTCCGGCCCGCCGCTACCGCCTGCTCGACCACGCCGTGGTCACCGCGCTTCCGCGCGCTCGCCGACCACGCGGCGGCCGCCTCGACCCCCAGTGCGCCGAGGCGGACGGTGGCGAGCAGGTACCCCTCGTCGAACGACAACAGGAACTCGATGACCTTCCGCACCCACGCGATCGCCTGCTCGTACTCGCCCTGCCACATCGACAGTTCGGCGCCCGTCGCGCCGCTCACGATCGCCGTCAACGGCTCCGCCCGCCAGTGCGGCCGCAACTCCCCCAGGTACTTCTGCGCCGTGTCCACCCGGCCCCGCGCGACCGCGAACGGCAGCCACGACGACGTCATCCGAGCCGCCAGCACACTCGACACGCCCCGCGCCGGCGCGTTCGTGCTCGCCATCGCCGGCCAGTCGCCGCTGAGGTACCGCAACGTCAGGTGCCGCGCACGCATCTCCAAGCCGTAGATGCTCCACGTCAGCCCGGTCTGCTCCGCCCGCTCGATGCCGCGCCGGTAGATGTCCATCGCCGGGCCGTACTCGCCCAGGTCCTCGTAGCTGAACGCCAGGAAGCAGACCGCCCGCAAGGCGACGTTCAGCGACCCCGAGTCCAGCGCCTTGCGCTCCGCCTCCTCCAGACGGGCCCTGGCCTCCTCCGGCTCGCCCGCGGCGTCGTCCAGCGCGCCCAGCGTCACGAGCGCGGCGGCCTCCGCGCCGGTGTTGCCGACGGCCCGCGCGTCCGCGACCGCCGTGTGCGCGTTCCAGCGCGAGTCCTCGTACTGCCCCGCGTTGCGCAGGATCGCGGCGCGCGTGGCCAGCACCCACGCCCGCGTCTTGCTCGGCTCGCCGTCGGAGACCAAGTCCCACGCCTTGTTGATCGCGTCGAGTGCCTCGTGCAGCGTGCCTTCGGCGTTGAGCAGCACCTCGGCCAGCCGCCGCCACACCTTCGCCGCCTTCTCGGGGGGCACACCGGGCCGCAGGTTGTGCACCGACGACCGGCCGTAGGCGATCGCCCGCTCCGGCTCACCCGAGGTGGCCGCGAAGTAGGACGCCTCCTGCAACAGCTTCAGCTCGTCGACACCCTCGGGGCGGTCGGCCTCCGGCACCGCGTCCCAGATCTCCAGCGCCTGCTCGATGTGCCGCAACGCCGCGCCCGGCGCCCCCAGCCGCTCGGCCTCCTCGGCGGCACGCAGCAACGCGGGCAGCGCCGCCTTCAGGTCCCGGCTGCGCAGGCTGTGGTAGGCCAGCTTCGCGTCGTGGCCGCGGCCCTGCGGCGTGCGGCGGATCCGCTCGGCGTAGGCGGCGTGCATGCGGACCCGCTCCCCCGGCAGGAGGTCCGCGTACACCGCTTCCTGCAGCAGCGCGTGCCGGAACGTGTAGGCGCCCCGCTCGATGACCAGCACGTGGTGGTGCACCGCCTCGCGCAGCGCCTCGTCCAGCTCCAGCTCGTCCAGCCCGGTGACCTCGGCCAGCGCCGTGTGCGCCACCGAATCGCCCGCCGCCGAGATCGTCCGGACCACCCGCCGCGCCTCCGGCGACAGCCGTTCCAGCCGGGACAGCAGCACCTCGGCCAGCCCCGCGGGCAGGTCCTCGCACTCGACGCCGGCGGCCATCAGCTCCTCGGCGAAGAACGGGTTGCCCTCCGACCGCTCGGCGACCCAGGCGACGATCTCCGGCGTCACCGGCCCGTCGGCAAGCGCCTCGACGAACGCCCGCGCCTCCGCCGTGCCGAACGGCCGCAGCTCGACGTGCGTGACCACCGGCAGGCGGACCAGCTCCACCAGCATCGCGCGGAGCGGGTGCCGCCGGTGCACGTCCTCCTCCCGGTAGCTGCCGACCACCAGCAACCGCTGCCCCCGCAGGCGGTTGAGCAGGAACGACAGCAGGTTCCGGCTGGACGAGTCGGCCCAGTGCAGGTCTTCCAGCACCAGCACCACCGGCCGGTGCGCGGCGACCTGCGTCAGGACGCCCAGCACCGCGTCGAACAGCTGCAGCTGCCCGAGGTCCTGCTCCGGGCGGACCCGGTACGGCACGTCCCGCTCGCCGGACGTGTCCGGCACCAGGTGCTCGCCGGCCGGGGACGGCGGCATCGCGCCGCCCTGCGGCAGCAACCGCGCGAGCGCAGGCCGGACCCGGACCGCCTCGGCGACCACGGGATCGTCGTCCAGGCTCAGCGGCGCCAGCGCCTCCGCGAACGGCAGGTAGGGCAGACCGCCCTCCCGGACGTCCAGGCACCGCCCTGACAGCACGAGCGCGCCGCGGGAGGAGGCGTGCTCGGACAGCTCGGTCAGCAACCGGGTCTTGCCCACCCCGGCGTCGCCGGACACGAGGACCGCGCCCGCCTCACCCCGCTCGGCAGCGGTGAAGGCAGCACGCAGCCGTCGCATCTCGTCGGCGCGGGCGACCAGTGGGATTCCGGAACCTAGGCGGGGCACGAGCACCATTCTGTCGCACCCCACCGACAATCCCGGCACCCTTTTCGTCGTGGGCGAAACCACGCCCGGCCCTTACCGGGCGCGGGCCAGCTCGACGGTGCTCGGACGGCGCTGCTCCGGCACCCGGACCTCGGTCTTGGCGCGCCCGAACCAGCGGCGGCCGGGACGGCTCGCCTTCTCCAGCTGCTCGCGCCGGTAGGCCACCTCGGCCATGACCGCGTCGTACATGATCTCGTTTCGCATCGGGAGTCCCTCTTCCGGCTCTTCCAGTTCCCCTTGTGAACCTCAGAGTCGTCCTGAGGGCAGGCCCCCGGCATCGGACGATCACCCCGACCCGGACGCGAAACGACCCCTTACCCCGCCTCAGTCCCCTGCTCGGCGGTGTAAGGGGTCGTCCGTTCGGCTTACCTCAGGCGCGGTCGAGCGCACCCACGGCGCGGAGCAGCCCGCGCCAGCTCTCGGCGGACACGTGCAGCTCACCCGCGGCCGGGTTCTTGGAATCACGCACGCCGACTCCCCCGGCGATCATCGCGACCTCGACGCAGTCGTTCCCGCCGCCGCTGTGGCTGCTCTTGCGCCACACCGGGGCAAACGGCTCCACATGGGACATTTCTCCCCGCTCCTCACTTCCCAGGCACACGTTGGTACGGCTCACCCGGCAACCGTTATCCGGAAAAACGTTCGGCGGCCGCGGCGATCACCTCGACCGAGTCGTCCGGTTTCAGAGCCGTCGCACGCAAATGATCGAACATGAGGATATAGCGGCGCACATCGGGGGGCAGCTCGAGGAAAAAACCACCCGAAGTGCTGTCCACGTACACCACATCGGGGTCGGCCTGCTCCGGGAATCCGAGGATCAGGAACGGGCCTTCCATGCCCGGGTGGGCGCCCGCGCCGAAGGGAACGACCTGGATGGTGACGTGCGGCAGCTGCGCGACGGTCAGCAGCCGTTCGGCCTGGTGCGCCATCACCTCCGGCCCGCCGACCACGCGGTGCAGGACCGCCTCGTCGATGACGGCCCAGTACTCCGGCGGGTTCGGGTCGGTCAGCAGCTGCTGGCGGGCCGTGCGCGCGGCGACGCGACGCTGGATGTCGGATTCGTCGGCGTCCGGGCGCATCGCGCGGATGACGGCCCGCGCGTACGGCTCGGTCTGCAGCAGGCCGGGCACGAGCAGCGCCTGGAAGGCCCGCAGCGAGCTGGCGTCGGCCTCCAGCCCGACGAAGGTGCCGGTGAAGACCTCCTTGTAGGCCTGCCACCAGCCCGGCTTGCGGGCCTCGCGGGCGAGCTGGACGAGCGCTTCCCGCTCGTCGCCGGTCATGCCGTACAGCTCCAGCATGTCGCGGGCGTCGCGCGGGGTGACACCGACGTGGCCGGTCTCGATGCGGCTGATCTTCGACGCGGAGCACTCCAGCTTCTCGGCGACCTCGTCGATCGTGAGGTCGGCGGCCTCGCGCAGCCTGCGCAGCTCGCTCGCCAGCCTGCGACGGCGAATCGTAGGACCCTGACCGCGACTCATGTCCGCTCCTCCACTCCGGCCCGCGCATTCCCCCCGGCGGCTCGTGGACAACCCGCTCCATCTAACCAGCAGAATCCGAAAACCCGGCCCCTCCGGCTCACCCCGTTGAGGTATCTTCCGCGATTAGCGGTCTGCAAATTGCATAATGCCGGGGTAATCTCGCTCGCGCGAACTGAACTTCCCCAGGAGGCGGCGTGCTCGACCGCGACACCATCGTCGGTCCACTGCAGACGTCCGTGCAGCGCCGGCTGGACGATCTCGCCCGATCGGTCGACCTCGCCGACCGCGAGCAGGCCGCCGACCTCGCCGCCAGAGAGATCCCGCTGCTGGTGGAAGCCCTGCGCGCCACGCTCGCCACGCACGCGCCGGACGCGCGCGGGCACTGCCCGGTCTGCCGCAGCCGCATGTCCCGGCTGTTGTTCCGGCGCCGCGGCCGGACGCCGTGCCGCGCCTACCTGGCCGCGCAGCTCAGCCTCGGCCCGGGGATCGAGGACGTGGTGCGGCCGCGGACCAAGCACCTGCGGCGCAGGCGGACGGCTTCCCTCAGCCCGCTCGGCTGAGGGACCGCCACACCCCCGCGGCCGGACGCGGAACCTCAGTCCTGCCGCGCGTTCTGCCCGTCCGGTGGCAGCACCCTCAGCAGCCCTTCCTGCACCACCGTCGCCAGCAGTTTCCCGTCCCTGCTGAAGAAGCGGCCGGTGGCGAGCCCGCGCCCGCCGGACGCCGACGGCGACTCCGTGTCGTACAGGAACCACTCGTCGGCGCGGAAGGGCCGGTGGAACCACAGCGCGTGGTCCAGGCTGGCGCCGAGCACGCGGTCCAGGTCCCAGTACACGCCGTGCCGGGCCAGCGGAGAGTCGAGCAGCGTCATGTCCGAGGCGTAGGTCAGGACGCACACGTGCAGCAGCTGGTCGTCCGGCAGCACGCCGTCCGCACGCATCCACACCTGGTTGCGGCCCGGGCGTTCGCCGGTCTGCCTGGTCACCCACGGCGGGTCGTTGACGTACCGGATGTCGATCGGGCGCGGGCGTTTGCGCACGTCCGGCAGCGCCTGCGGGAACTCGGCGAGCCGCTCCGCGTACGTCGGCAGCGTCTCCGGGTCCGGCACCTCCGGCATCGCGTCCGCGTGCTCCAGCCCCGGCTCCGACTTCTGGAACGACGCGGACAACGCGAAGATCGCCTTGCCGTGCTGGACCGCCACCACGCGGCGGGTGGTGAACGACCGGCCGTCGCGGATGCGATCGACCTCGTACACGATCGGGACCCGCGGGTCGCCGCCGCGGATGAAGTACGCGTGCAGCGAGTGCACCCGCCGCTCCGGCGGCACGGTGCGCCCGGCGGCGACCAGCGCCTGCCCGGCGACCTGCCCGCCGAACACCCGCACCGGCGAGTGCGGCGGGCTGACCCCGCGGAAGATGTCCTCCTCGATGCGCTCCAGGTCGAGCAGCGCGACGAGGTTGTCGAGAACGGCCTGCCCGCCGGCGCCTTCCTGGACGTCCAGTCCCGCCGCGGCGTCCCGAGCCAGCTCAGTCATGCGGAGAAGCCTACGGGGCGCCCCTCAGGCGTGGTCGTCCTCACCGAGCTTGTGCACGCGGATCAGGTTGGTCGACCCGACGGTGCCCGGCGGGGAGCCGGCCACGATGACGACCAGGTCGCCGGCCTGGTAACGGCCCGTCTCCAGCATCGCGCGGTCGACCTGCTTGATCATGCGGTCGGTCGAGTCCACCGACGGCACCAGCTCGGTGTGGGTGCCCCAGGTCAGCGCCAGCTGGCTGCGCACGCTCTCCTCCGGCGTGAACGCCAGCAGCGGCAGCCGCGTGTGCAGCCGGGCGAGGCGGCGGACCGTGTCGCCGGACTGCGTGAACGCGACCAGCGCCTTGGCGTTGAGCCGCTCGCCGATGTCCTTCGCCGCGTAGGAGATGACGCCCCGCTTGGTGCGCGGCACGTGCGACAGCGGCGGCACGGCCGGGGTGTCGGCCTCGACGGCCTCCACGATCCGGGACATTGTCTGCACGGTCTCGATCGGGTAGCGGCCCACGCTGGTCTCGCCGGACAGCATGACCGCGTCCGCGCCGTCGAGCACCGCGTTGGCCACGTCGGAGGCCTCGGCGCGGGTCGGGCGCGAGTTGTTGATCATCGAGTCGAGCATCTGGGTCGCGACGATGACCGGCTTGGCGTTCTCGCGGGCGATCTGGATGGCGCGCTTCTGGACCAGCGGCACCTGCTCCAGCGGCAACTCGACGCCCAGGTCGCCGCGGGCGACCATGACGCCGTCGAAGGCCAGCACGATGGCTTCCAGGTTGTAGACCGCCTCGGGCTTCTCCAGCTTGGCGATGACCGGGCGGCGGCCCTTGCCGACGCGGTCCATCACCTGGTGGACCAGGTCGATGTCGGCGGGCGAGCGGACGAAGGACAGCGCGATGAAGTCGGCGCCCAGTTCGAGCGCGAACTCCAGGTCCTCGATGTCCTTGTCGGACAGGGCGGGCACGGAGACGTCCATGCCGGGCAGCGAGACGCCCTTGTTGTTGCTGACCGGGCCGCCCTCGGTGACCTCGCACACGACGTCCGGGCCCTCGACGCCCTTGACGACCAGGCCCACCTTGCCGTCGTCGACGAGCAGGCGGTCGCCCGGCTTGGCGTCCTTGGCCAGGCCCTTGTAGGTGGTCGAGACCCGGTCGTGGGTGCCGGCGACGTCCTCCACGGTGATGCGCACGACGTCACCGGTGCGCCATTCGACCGGGCCGCCCGCGAAGGTGCCGAGCCGGATCTTCGGGCCCTGCAGGTCGGCGAGGATGCCGACCGCGCGCCCGGTTTCGGCCGCGGCCTCCCGGATCAGGTCGTACACCTGCTTGTGGTCGCCGTGGCTGCCGTGGCTGAAGTTCAGCCGCGCCACGTCCATCCCGGCGTCGACAAGGGCTCGCACCTTGTCCGCGGTGGCGGTCGCGGGGCCCATAGTACAAACGATCTTCGCGCGTCGGCTCACGTCCCAATAGCGTAGTCGCTTGTGCCGCGCACGTCTGTACCGATCTCTCGAACGGTTCAGGAAACGTTCACCAGCCAGGTCACCAACGGAAAGGTCAGACCGTCGTCGTCCACCCAATCGGTGAGTTCAGCGGCTAGTTCACCCACGATGGTGATACGGGTCTCCTCGGCCGCGGCGGCGAAGGCCGGGGCGGCGGGTGTGGCGCTCGCCTCGTGCTCGACCATCTCGGCGACCGAGCCGAAGCGGACCGGCACGAGACCGATGCGCAGGCGGACGGAGGTGAAGCCGGCGTCGGTGAACAGCGCGCGCAGCTCCCTGGGCTGGGGCCCGGCGAAGGGCGCGCGCAGGGCGGCGCCGGCTTCGGGGCCGAGGTGGTCCTCGAACGCGCGGGACAGGGCGGCGAACTGGGGGTGGAAGCGGGCGTCGCGCCACATCGCGACGGCGATCCGGCCGCCGGGCTTGAGGACCCGCCGCCACTCGTGCGCGGCGGCGGCGCGGTCGGGCAGGAACTGCAGGCCCTGCTGGCAGGTGACCAGGTCGAAGGTGTGGTCCGGGAGGTCGAGCCGGGTGGCGTCACCGTGCAGCCAGCGAACGCCGGAGGGCTTGGACCGGGCGACGGCGAGCATGCCTTCGTTGAGGTCGACACCGGTCACCGCGGCGGCGAGCGGCTCGGCAGCGCGGGCGACGACGCCGGTGCCGCAGGCGACGTCGAGAACCTGGTCATTCGGCTGCGGCGCGGCGAGGTCGAGGAGCTGCCGGGCGCACTCGGCGAAGAACGCGGGGACCAGGTAGCGCTCGTAGGCGGCCGGGCCCTCGGCGGCGAGCTGGAAGGTGGCGGCGTTGCTCATCCGGTCAGGATGCGCGCGGCGCCGGCGCAGGTGAAGGGGCTTTGGTCAGCGGCGCCCGGGTCTGGCGAAGGGAGCCTGGACGGGGCGGCGGTGCCCCGTCGAGGGAAGCTTCTCCGGCGCCCTGCCCCGGCGCCGGTGCAGGGGCTTTCGTCAGCAGCGCGGCACAGCGCACGGGCGACGGGGCCCGGCCGGTGAAGCGCCCTCCGGTCAGCGGCGCGGCACAGCGCACGCGCGAGAGAGCCCAGCCGGTAAAGCGCCCTCCGGTCAGCGGCGCGGCTTCTCGCTGATGCCGACGTGGTCGCGGGCCCACTCGTTGAACGGGCGGACCTGCCGCCAGGCCTTGCGGACCCGGTCGAGGCACGCGCGTTCGTGCAGGGTGTCGTCCGGGTCCCAGGACTTCACGGCGTACAGCGAGCGGTGTTTGAGCAGCTCCAGGCGCGGGTGGTCGTCCGGGTAGCCGCGGGGCTTCGTCTTCATCACGTCACCGGCGATGGTCCACCCGGCGCGGCGCAGCTTGGCCAGGATGTCGGCCAGCGCCTTGCCGTGGATTTCGGTGTCGACCGCCTGCCGGTAGCGCGCCAGCTGGTCGGACTGCAGGTGGAAGCAGCCGCCGCCGACGCGCAGTCCCGCCGACGACACCTCCACGTAGTAGGCGCCGCCGCCGCGGCCCTGCTCGACGACCCCGCCGCAGTGGGTCTTGTACGGGGTCTTGTCATGCGAGAACCGCACGTCGCGGTAGGGGCGGAACACCTTGCCCTCGCCGAAGCCCGGCCCGAACTCCGGCGTCAGCTCGGCGAGCAGCGCCTCCATCGGGCCACGCACGTCGGACCGGTAGACCTCGACGTGGTCCTCCCAGTACGGCTTCGAGTTGTCGGCCTCCAGACCGTCGTAGAACTCGACGGCGTGCTCTCCGAATCCGGCGAACTTCGTCACCGCGCCACGATAATCCTCAGGATGGACACGCCTGACAGCTACATCGACGCGCTCGACGAGCCGCGCCGCAGCGACATCCGGGCGCTGCACGAGCTGATCCGGGACACGGTGCCCGAGCTGGCGCCGACGACGGCCTTCGGGATGCTCGGCTACGGCCCCTACCACTACCGCTACGCCAGCGGCCGCGAAGGCGATTCCACGGTGATCGCTCTGAAGAGCAACAAGAACTACATCTCGCTGTACGTCAGCGCGGTGGTCGGCGGCCGCTACCTCGCCGAGAGCTACGCCGACGCGCTGCCGAAGGCCTCGATCGGCAAGAGCTGCATCCGCTTCAAGCGGCTGGCCGACCTCGACACCGGCGTGCTGGCCGAGATCTTCCGCCTGGCACGGGAAAACCCGCCCGGCGAGCTGCACCGGGCGGGTTCCCCGCCGGACTAGGAGTTCATCGCGGTGATCAGTTCCCCGTTGGCCGTGTCGCCGGACAGTTCCCAGAAGAACGCGCCGCCGAGGCCCTGGCTCTTGGCGTAGCTCATCTTCCCGGTGATGGTCGCCGGGGTGTCGTAGCTCCACCACTCCGAGCCGCACTTGGCGTACGCGGTGCCCGCGATCGTGCCGGTCGACGGGCAGCGCGTCTTGAGGATCTTGTAGTCCTCGATGCCCTGCTCGTACTTGCCCGGCGCGGGTCCGGTCGCGGTGCCGCCCGGGGTGGCCTGCGTGACGCCGGTCCAGCCGCGGCCGTAGAACCCGATCCCCAGCAGCAGCTTGCTCGCCGGCACGCCCTTCGACTTGAGCTTCTGGATCGCCGCGTCGGAGTAGAAGCCCGCGGCCGGGATGCCGTCGTAGGAGGTCAGCGGCGAGTGCGGCGCGGTCGGTCCGGTCGGGCTGAAGCCGCCGAAGTAGTCGTAGGTCATCACGTTGTACCAGTCGACGTAGCGCGCCGCGCCGCCGTAGTCCGCCGCGTCGATCTTGCCGCCGGACGAGCCGTCCGCGGTGATCGCGGCGGTCACCAGCTTGCCGCCGAACTTCGACCGCAGCGCCGACATCAGGTTCGTGAACGCCCCCGCGCCGCTGGTGTCACAGGTGGCGCCGCAGGCGTTCGGGTACTCCCAGTCGATGTCGATGCCGTCGAACACGCCGGCCCAGCGCGGGTCGTTGACCAGGTTGTAGCAGGACTCGGCGAACGCGGCCGGGTTCTGCGCGGCCTGGCCGAACCCGCCGGACCAGTTCCAGCCGCCGAAGGACCACAGCACCTTCAGGTTCGGGTACATCTGCTTGAGCTTGCGCAGCTGCCCGAAGTTGCCGCGCAGCGCGCCGGCGTCCCACGTGTCGGCCACGCCGTCCACGCTGTTCGCGGCGGTGTAGGCCATGTCGTAGGCGGCGTAGCTGTCGCCGACGGTGCACTGCCCGTTGGTCACGTTGCCGAACGAGTAGTTGATGTGGGTCAGCTTGGCCGCCGACCCGCTGGTGTGGATGTTCTTGACGTAGTACGCCCGGTCGTAGACGCCCCACTCGGCGAAGTAGCCGAGCAGTTTGCCGACGGGCGCCGCGGTCGCCGCGGGCGGCGCGGCGGTGACCGTCATGAGGAGCGCCGCGAACAAGCCGCCGAACGCGAGAGCGAGTCTGCGCATGATGCCTCCCTGGGAGCCGAAGGGGACATCCGCACGGTAAGAGGACTGGACCACTCGGACAATGGTTCAGACCAATCTGTACGACGAAAGTAGGGGCGCAACGGCGGTTCCGTTGCGCCCCTCGCAATCTCAGCCGAAGAAGACCTCGGCCTCCTCGTAGCGCTCCGGCGGCACGGTCTTCAGCTCCGCGGTCGCCTCGGCGAGCTTGACCCGGACGATGTCGGTGCCGCGCAGCGCGACCATCGTGCCGAAGTCGCCGTCCGCGACCGCGTCCACAGCGTGCAGGCCGAAGCGGGTCGCGAGGACGCGGTCGTAGGCCGTCGGCGTGCCGCCGCGCTGGGTGTGCCCGAGCACGACCGCGCGCGACTCCTTGCCGGTGCGCTTCGCGATCTCGTCGGCCAGCCAGGTGCCGACGCCGCCGAGCTGGACGTGACCGAACGCGTCCTTCTCCCCGGTCCGGAGCACCTCGGCGCCGCCCTCCGGCACCGCGCCCTCGGCGACGACGATGATCGGCGCGTACATCTTCTCGAAGCGGCGCTCGACCCACTCGACGACCTGCTCGACGGAGAACGGCCGCTCCGGGACCAGGATGACGTTGGCGCCGCCGGCCAGGCCGGCGTGCAGCGCGATCCAGCCCGCGTGGCGTCCCATGACCTCGACGACCATCGCGCGGTAGTGCGACTCGGCGGTGGTGCGCAGCCGGTCGATCGCCTCGGTGGCGATGTGCACCGCGGTGTCGAAGCCGAACGTGTAGTCGGTGGCCGCGAGGTCGTTGTCGATCGTCTTGGGCACGCCGACCACGCCGATGCCGTCGTCGGTGAGCTTCTTCGCGACGCCGAGGGTGTCCTCGCCGCCGATCGCGATGAGCGCGTCGACGCCCTGCTCGGCGAGCACGGCCCGGATCTTCTCGACGCCGCCCTCCTCCTTGTACGGGTTGGTCCGCGACGAGCCGAGGATGGTGCCGCCGCGGATCAGGATCTCCTCGACGTCGTCGAGACCGAGCGGACGGCTGTCCCCGGTCAGCGGGCCGCGCCAGCCGGAGCGGAAGCCGACGATCTCCCACCCGTGCGCCTCGATGCCCTTGCGGACCACCGCGCGGATGACCGCGTTGAGCCCGGGGCAGTCGCCGCCACCGGTCAGCACGCCGACACGCATCTGATCAGACCTCCGAAAAGTTGTGCTGGTCACACCTGGCGACCGCCAGAGTAGCGGTAGTCACCCTTGATCGGTAAAGCGGCGGGCGGGGCTGCTAGGGTGTCGGACGTGCAGCGCTATTTCTGGTTTAGCGGGCCGGCCCTGGGTGGGCCAGCCGGCGGCCTCGCTGCGCGCTGACCTTCCACCCTGGAGCCGGATGATCGACCGGCTCGTCAGGGACTCGCGCGGGCCGGTCACCGAAAGGAACCCCCGCACATGTCTCCCAGCGCCTCGACACTCAGCGCAGGCCCCGCGGACGTCACCGAAGGCCTCGACAACCAGCGCACGCTCGGCGTCAGCCCGCTGATCTCCCCCGCCCTGCTGCGGCAGGAGCTGCCGGTGGACGCGGCGATCGCCAAGACCGTCGCGCAGGGCCGGTCGTCGGCCGTCGACATCCTGGGCGGCGACGACGACCGCCTCATCGTGGTCGTCGGCCCGTGCTCGGTGCACGACCCCGCGGCCGCCCTCGACTACGCCCACCGGCTGGCCGAGCACGCCGCCGGTCTGCGCGACGAGCTGCACGTGATCATGCGGGTGTACTTCGAGAAGCCGCGCACCACGCTGGGCTGGAAGGGCCTCATCAACGACCCGGACCTGGACGGCAGCTACGCCGTCAACAAGGGCCTGCGGATGGCGCGCAAGCTGCTGCTGGACATCTCCGCGCTGGGGCTGCCGGTCGGGTGCGAGTTCCTGGACCCGATCACGCCGCAGTTCATCGCCGACACCGTGAGCTGGGGATCGATCGGCGCGCGGACCGCGGCGAGCCAGGTGCACCGCCAGCTGTGCAGCGCGCTGTCCATGCCGGTGGGGATCAAGAACTCCACCGAGGGCGACGTGCAGGTGGCGGTGGACGCGACCCGCGCCGCGGCGGCGAGCCACGTGTTCGCGGGCATCAACAACGACGGCCTGGCCGCGCTGTTCACCACCGCGGGCAACCCCGACTGCCACGTCATCCTGCGCGGCGGTTCCGCGGGCCCGAACTACGACGCCGCGACGGTGGCCGACACGCTCGCGCGGCAGGCGAAGGCCGGGCTGCCGGAGCGGGTGATCATCGACGCGAGCCACGGCAACAGCGGCAAGGACCACGTCCGCCAGGGCGTCGTGGCCGGGGAGATCGCGGACCGGATCGCCGCCGGCGAGCGCGGGATCGCCGGGATCATGCTGGAGAGCTTCCTCGAGGCCGGGCGGCAGGATCTCGTGCTGGGGCGCGCCGACGAGCTGACATACGGGCAGTCGATCACCGATGCGTGCCTGGATTGGCGCAGCACGGGGGAGCTGTTGGATCGGTTGGCTTCGGCTGTGGCTGCTCGGCGGTAGGCGCTACGCGGGTTTCTCAATCGCCGGCTTCGCTTCGCTACGCCCCGATTGAGCCCTCCCGAACCCGAT